>DATBXH010001162.1:0-10569 GCA_036514375.1 Bacteroidales bacterium
GATTTCCCGCGAACATCTATCAGCAGTTTCAATCCATGTGCTTTGGCATCTTTTTCCAATTCTTCGTCTACGATAATACCATCTAAGAGTCCGGCCATACTTGTGGCAACATTTACCGAACAGTCCATATGCGTACGATAAGTGCACAGTTCACCTTTGGATTGATCGCGATGATAAAGAATATACCCTTTAATGATACCTTTTTTTGTATATCGTTCTACCAATTCCCATGGTTTAAAAGCTTCCGATTTCTTTATATCCGGATGTGCAGCACAAAAACGAACATACCAGTCTGCAATATCCACATTGGTATTACTGACCCATACCAGTTCATCTCCACGCCGCTCATTCACCGCCTTTGCAGCTAATCCTGCAACAGATTGAACCATCATTTGATATGCCATAACCGGTTGGGGAAAATCCTCCTGGTTAATGGTTTGAATGACAGTTTTCGGTAATAATTGGTTTGGCCACCATCTTTCCGGGTTATAATTACTAAAGACAGGTGATATCCCTGAAATAGTGATCAAAAATCCTATTGAAATGCCTAATACAATTCTCATTCAATATAACCTGTTAAATCTACTAATCATTTCATTACATACACATCTGCCTGGTCATAACTATACTATATCCGAGTCTCCGCCTTTATTTTTATTGCCAAACAGACGAGGCTGGCATTATTCTTTTTTATTCTCAATTTGTTTCCATTTCTCAATAATGTTCTCCTCTCCTTGGAAATAGCTTACTTGAGAGTCTTTATTGAATACCTCGTAAGTAGGAGCAATAAATAATTTATTCGAATCAGGATATTCGCAAACATCGAATCCGATATAACTCCTTATATCCAGGAATACGCAAGCCTCAGTTGTATGATTATAAAACTGATGCGCTCCGGTTTCTCCCATCTCAAAAAAAATCAGATCTCCGCTATCTACAATTTCTAATCCATTTGGGGTCCTTAACGTTGCAGAACCTGAGATAATCATAAATAGTTCCTCAGCATATCGGTGAAAATGATATGGAGCTGAGTACTGACCAGGATTTAATTGTCTCAAATCAAAGTTTAAATTCTGCGGAGTAATCCCCTTTTTAATCCGTGAAATATCCGTGAATATTCTATAATTATCAATCCTATTGGAATTTTCCTGAAATTCTCTTTGTTCTGATTTTAGAATTGTTGCCATAATCTGTATTTTAATTGTCTGCAAATTAACAATATTCCAATTCGCTACAGAGGTTCTTCATTTTCTATAGACATGCGACCCCGCTGAGGTCATTCGGACAAATGCATTAACATCAGCAGCAGTTCCTGAATAAACCATATAGCTCTAATTTTTATATCTCCAAATTCAGTTTAACAAGGAGTATATCAACTCCAATAAAGTATATGCATTGTGAGTGGTTGTGTTGTTTATTCGATTTTAAGTCCTTTAATTCTTTGAAAATGAATCTTATTTGTTGTCATTATTGATAAATTATGAACCAGGCAAGTTGCTGCTATGAAAATATCACGAAACTCTATCATTTTGTTTGTCTTTCGTAAATCATGATAGATATCCGAAGCTCGAATACATACCTCCTCGTCAAACGGAAGGACAATTATATCTTCAGTTAATAAACGAACGTCTTCTCTCTTTTGCTCATTTGTAGCTCCCACCAGAAGCTCATATAGGGTCACTGACGATATGTAAATTCTTTTATTATTTGGAATTTTATAGAGATCTGTATTTTTCTTATCCCTGGCTCTGAGGTAATCAATGAATATACTCGTGTCAATTACCATTCTTGAGCTTTCCATTGATTAAGCTTTTGTTGGTTTTGAATAATAATATCTATATCTGAATCATTCCAAACAGAAACCTTTAAAATCTTTTTCTTATATGAAGTTCCAACTGATTTCTTTGATTTTGTCTTTTTTGTCAATAAAAAGTCCATAAAATCAAGGACCTCTTTCTTTGCAGCAGGGTCTAATAAATTATATTTCAATGCTAAATCAGTCATAATCTTAATTTTTACAAATTTAGTCTTTCTATCGAAGAAATAAAAAGTTTGTTCGGTGCGGTTGCATGGCTGCTACAATTGTATCTGCCTATAGTGCCTATTCCCCATTTATCTCCATAAAAAAGTTTAACCCCTTGCCCAGCCAGAAAGCAATATCCGTTATAAATATATTTGTCATGTGTTCGGCTTTTATACCTTATTTTGTTATATCCTGGTACTGGTACTGTTTTAAGTATTGAATTGAAAATTCAACGATATTCCAAGATGAATTACTAATTACTCACTTCGTTCATGAGATAAGTTCAGCTTAGCAAGGGTATACATTTTATACTTTTATTTTATCTTGAAACTGTAAAATCCAATCTTTTGAGGTTTGTATTACTAAATCTTCAATATTGTCCTTAGTTGCTCCATTCCAATAATGTGTCGTATCACTATAATTGAAATCATCCCATGCCCAGTTTAATAAGTAAAAATTATATATACTTTTTTCATAATCGTAATCACTGCAAAATTTGCAAACAATGGCCAAATTATTTTTTACATTTATCCGATTACTAATCTGTTTAATATAAAAGTAACAATATGAAATTATTGCTTCCTCATTTTCTTTGGGTTTAATAGCTAGCTCTTTTAAAGTCTTTTCTAAATAATTAATTGTCTCAAAATAATTGGTTGGTCTATCTAATCCTGCTAAAATTAAAAGACTTGGCGTTTCATATCCTAATTCTAATAATTTAATGGCCCAATCAATACACTCGTCCGTATTAAAATCTTTAATGGCTTTATATGCTAATATTTTATATGTCAAGTCAGTATTTATCATAGGGTCAGTGTTTCTTATGCATTATCAACAACAATCTCATCTGCCCATAGCCCTTATTTCCCATCCATCCCTATAAAAAGGGTTATCCCATTGCCTGGGCTGAAAGCAGTATCTGTTGTAAATATATTTGTCATAGGTTCGGTTTATACTTTATTTTGTTATATCCTGTCACTGGTAATGTTTTAGGTATTGAATTGAAAATTCAATGATATACCTTATAGAAGTATCAATTCAATTAAGCTAGTGTCGATCCACATTATTGCATGTTCGGTTGTCAGGAGCTTTCAATGCTTCTTAACACTGTCATAAAGGGTTTGAGGTACTAAATACGTCCGTGTCAGGAAGTATTCCATTTTTTTATCTAACACACTGCTAAGTGAAGCCTTGATAACAGGAAACATTTCAGGATCAATCCTCATATTTGAATCTGCAATTTTAAACTGTTTGATGACATCTGACAATGGCATCATAAATGCGTTGTAATCAAGTTCTTTTAAATTTGAGGACCGAAAAGCTATAAAAGTTACTGCACTAAATGCAACGGCTCCTTTTTTATAAACTTTTGGTCCCGACATAATTCCGCCTAACTTAATTTTTATTGGCCCATTCTGAAAAATTTGAGATCCGTCATTCCAAATGTAAATGACAAAATCATATCGATCATTTAGACTTGATATCCATGATTTAAAAGTTTTTTTGATGTTACCCATTTTAGAATAAAGATTCCCGTTGGGAGCCAATACTGAATCCGGCATGTCCACTAAATTTACTGTGGCATTTACAGATAAAAGCCTGGGAAGTTCTAAATCAATGTACTTTTTACTATTAAATTTGCAGTCAAATGTGTCCATTTCGTTACCAAATATTGTAAGACCCTGATGAATATGAATAAGTGTGGAATCGACATGGTTAACAATGGCTATTCTGGAAAGTTGTGCACGAATTGACAGAGTGCTACCTGCAAGCATCATGCAAGTGAAAAGTGTAAAACAGGTCTTTTTTATTGTATAACTGGTTTTCATATGGTTTAAATTATAATGGATTTTGTGTTGTTGTTTTATGCAAAGCTACAGTCCTAGTCGCGCAATGCTCATCATTTTCTTTCCTGGGCTAGCGGTTTCCGAAGCAAGTCATATTCAAACATGGCAGAAACTAACATTGGAGTATTGCCCTTGGCAACCCACAAACCCCGCCATTACTTATATACTGTATGACTGTTGCACACCACCACTTTTTAGAACTTTCAACTATCTTTCCTAAAAATCATTTCTTGAAAGCATTGTTTTTAGTAATCTTCCAACCTTTATAATATTTTCTTTCCAGGCAAAATGATTATTTTTAAGTTGTGCAACAGTGACGTGCATTAGTGACCGTAAATTTTTATTTAAAATGGTAAATCTTCTTCAATATCTAAATCCAATTCGGTTTTTTCATTATTAAGATTACTATTATGCTCAACTATAAATTTTGCTCTTTCATAGAGTTCATCATATGTGTAAATCTCAATGTTTTTCATATTTCTACGATATAACTCAAAAGTTTTTCCTTTTATTTTTGATAACTTATCATCACCAGCAAATTGATTTGAATTGCCTATAATTAATATTGTTTTAGGATCGTATGTCCTTTGTCTAATTAGGTTACCTTCTTTATCAAAGTTTTCCTTTTCGCTTTTGATTTGCCATTCTGCTTTCTGAGCTAATATTTGAGAAACTGAATATGTCATATCTTTAGAAAGTCTCCATGATTCCGATCTGTCTTGAGAACTTTCAAAAAGTGGTGTGTTAGGTTTTTTCAATTCAACGATTATAGTAAAGTTTTTGTCTGCCATTAAGAAATCTGATATTACATCATTTTTGCCACTTAAATCTACTCCTGACAAATGTGATTCTCTTTGCAGAATACTAAAAAATTTATAATCTAATCCGTACCCAAAAATCCATGTGTTTTTCTCAAAGAATGATTGCCACTGAGGCTCTGTCCAATTTTCGTTAAGTGCATTTTTAAACTCATTTAATCCACTTTTCCTTCCAGAAAGAATATCTAAGTCTTCCTTCGTAATATTTTGATGTCTTAACAGGTTAAGAAATTGTTCTCTCTTTTCACCTTTGTAGTTTTTTATAGCTTCAATTATTTCTTTGTCAGAAACGTCTACAAGTACTTTTTTTATTCCAATGTCAGACTGGTCTATATTGAATTTGCTTTTATTTGAAAAGTCAATGAATTTAATAATATCTAAGAAATTTAATAAATCTTCAAATTCCTTTTGACTGAAGCTAAAAGCATCAGGATTATATGGAGTCCCTGTATCATTTCTAAACCTTTGAATAGTCAATCCTAATTTATCTGGATGGTTACCATATACAATCACTTTGACTTGATCTCGACCTTTTTCACTCTCCCGAAGAACAATATGTCCAGATACATTTAATCTCTCAAATTGAGTGTGTTCTTTATCAATTATCTTTTTTATAATTCGTCTTTCACTTATCTCTTGTGTAATTGGAGATTTATGTTCAATGGCTTTTGAAACATAAATCCGTCCAGGGATACGCCTAATGAAATAGTCATATTCGTCCCAATTTTGAGTGTTTTGATCATTTGTAGAAAAACTCATAATGTTGTTTTTTTATGTCTACTAATGGTGGCGGTACAAAACGTTGGGGATTTCGTAGCTGCAAACCTATCAACCGATAAGAACTTGCCAGCGAGCAATACACTTGGCAAACCACTTAAACCCCAATGTTTTATGACCGCTTGTTAGCACCAGTTCTTTTATTCCATCTTACTAATCAAAATATTAGAAAAATTCGAGGTATCAATATCAGAACATTTTGAATATTTAAATAAATATGGTTTAAAAAATTTTATATAAGGATCTTGAATTAATTGATTTTTCATTGTTGAAAAATATAATATGCTTATAATTTCTTTTTGTAATTCAAAGCAATTTGATTTTACTAAGATTTCTGCAATTAAATTTTTACTTTTCTCATCCCTATATCCAATTAATATTTCACATGCTAGTTTATATTTCCACAATATATTTGGATCTGAGGAATTATAATCATTAACACAATTAATTTTATCTTTAGTTTCAAGAAAAGATATGATTTTTTCAGGTATGTTTGGATTCTGTAATCTAATTAATGCTTGACTTATTTTCCAAGCTGTATTTTTATTGCTAAAATTAAGAAATAAATTACATAGCAGTTCTGCATTTAGGCTATCAGGCCGTATCTCAATTATTGTATTACAAAGTAAATCTAGATCTACTGCTTCGTCTTTCTTATACTCGTCATCAAAACCCTCTACAATAGTCTGACAAAATAACATTGTACTTATATCTTCAGCAAACTCTTTATATTTTTTTTTCTTTATCACCTCAACTGCAGCAGTTCGAACGGAATAATTTTTATCAGTTATTTTTTTTCTTAATATTGCTATAATTTCCTTGTCAGTCATAGTTGAATTCGGAAGTGCTTGCACAGCTTTTTCACGTACATGTGGTTCTAAACTTTTTAGAGAATTAATAATTGATTCTTCCCTAAATTTTCTATTTGCTAAATCTAAATTTGATATAGTCTCAATTTGTGAATATATTTTCTTACCATCGTTAAATATTGCATATGCCCTCACTTTTGTCGCCCACGAATGACAAGCACCAAGAGGATTTGGTACTAATGATATCTTAAAAACACAAGTTTTCAATGGTCTTACTATTATTATTGGATCAGCGTTTATTTCGGTTATACGATCCCTAACTAGAAAATCTATTATATAGTTGGCAGCTGGCGAAAGCTCATCATTTAATGATAAGCACTCAAAATTGCCATATAATATATTACTCTCGACACCCACTTTTAATATATATTTTGGCTTAATTAAATTTGAATTATAAACGATGAAAGTATATTCTAAATAAGGCTCATCATAATATACTGTGTCTTTTGTTTTTTGGCCATATGAATTACATGTAAATATTATTGAAATCAGAATCATTAGTTTTTTCATAATCTTTTTGATCTTGTTTCAATTAATTCTATTTCACCTTTATCATTATTAGACTTTATGAGTGTAATTGTAACAATAAGTAAAATAGTAATAAGAGTGGCTATATACCCTATTAAAAAAAGCTTTCTTTGTTTGTCTTTAGAACTTATTTTAATCCATTCCAGTACGTTTTTTTTATCTAATTTATTTGGTGGATCACCACCTAATAAATTTTTTAATGCTGTATTCCTGTCGCTATCTTTCTTGTAAAGCTTTAGAATTTGCAATACTTTTCTTTTAGGATTATTTTTTATCCAAATGATAACAACCCAAGCACAAATAAGTAAAACATATGCGACTAAGGCATAAGCTGACTTGGAAACAATTTCTAATTTTTTTAAAAACTCAGTTATCTCCATTTTTAATTAAATTGGTACTAACACTCATATAACCGAACTATTTCGGTTATATTCCATTTATATACACAAAGGATTTTATCTTTCGTTCTTCGGTTTATCATGGTTTTATAGTCTTGGTCATCGCCTGGTATTTTGCCTTTCATGTTAGTTGTAAGTCAGCCTCTTTTCTCTGACCAAATTACAAAAAGTTAGGTAATGCACAATTATCGTACAGAGTTTTTCAATTCGGAATGAATGAATTGGGTTTTACATCCACACAAAAAAATAAGGGTGTTTCACCAACCTGAAACACCCTTTAAGGCACAGCCTAACATTCAAACCGCAGTATATAAATTGATTTTACTTAGAAATTATGATTGAGCAGGTGGCTGCTCGGTTTTATTTGTGCTCCGGCCACCGCGGCGACTGTTGATCGAACGAATCTGGTGGTAATCGTCAATAAACGTAGTGTTTTCAACAAAACCATCCACATTTTTATCGAGTTTTTTAAACAGTGCCCGGGCTTCCTTAGCTAATTCGGAAATGCTCCGTACCGCACTTTTCCGTTCGTTGGTCACCACATCGCGTGCAGGCGGCATCTTTTTAAATTTATCGATAGTTGCCTGGTAAGCATCTATCCCTTCCTTAGTAACACTGTAATCCTTCAGTTCTGTCAGATTTTCCAATGCTTTGTCCGCAATAATCTGGCAACGTGTTGTTACTTCAATCTCCGTACCTTGTTCAAGTTGCGTTGGACTGAAACTAACAGCTTCCAGCAATACAGTATTTTCTGTTTCAAGTGCATACGAAGCAACCTTGCAACCCAGTTTATGCCCTTGCTGGGTCATTTTCTCATATTGCTGGTCCTTCTCGGTAGTATGGCTCGACGGGTCCTTCGCTTTCTGAAGTTTGTCGGCCTCATCAATTTGCTTTTCTATGGATCGTAGCTTTTCAACGTTTGCTTTTAAGATAATAAAATTAATCCATTCGGTCGGATCCGTATCAAAAAATGCAAGCGTATCCTTCAGCATAGTCCAAAAATTTTGATTCGTCATTTTCATAATGCTGATGATTTAAAGTTTAACAAAACATACAATAGTTTGAATGCAAAGGCACGTATTTGTTATAAAAGTCTATTAATAAACGGGGTATATTCCGGGATATTGTATGGAGGTGTGTAAATTTTTAAAAAAATTATCTTCACCAATTTCTGTAGACTAAGAACCTGTTTAAATTTCTTAAAGAGTAATTTAACCGCAAAGGCCGCAAAGAATTTTCGCCAGGTTCGCAAAGCTTTAATTAACATTATTCGCCTTTGCGTTCATTGCGCCTTCTTAGCGAACTTAGCGGTTAAATTGCTCCATTTCTATAAGAATATCATTGGCGCTCATTTTCGTTTTTCATATTTATTATGTTCTTTCTAATTTTTAGCAAAGAGAATGAATTCCAAAAGAATCGGAATCAGCTTTGTGCTCTCTGGCAGGCAAACGTATTTAAAAATTTTTTGCCACAAATGGTGAAACCCTCAATGAAGTTCATTTCGAATAAAAGTAATTCTTTGTGTATGAATTTTTAATTCGTTTCATTCGTGAAATTCGATGATATAAATTCTATGAAAGATATAGTAAGAGTCATCGAATTACACTAATTATTCCCTTTGGTCATAAACGCTTCGCTTAGTTTAACGAATTAAAGAAATGATTTTAATCCTAATTTTAGGAAATACAGATATTTATTTATCTCATGAATGCGAACTTCAGCTTGACGAATCCATTAACTCATTTCATGAATTAACTCCGTTGAGGGTTTCATCGTTCGTGGCTTTGTTTTTTGAGAAACCGAACGAAAATACATCGAAAGCACCCGGAAATGGATGTGAAGTGAACAAAAACAAATGCAAACCTGACATCTATTCATGTTGACCGGACAGGTTGTCATGTGAAGCGAGCAGATAGACAGGTGAACTGAACAGATAGACATGTGAAGTAAATAGATAGACATGTGAAGTGAACAAGTAGACACCTGAACTGAGCATCCGGACATGTAAATTGAGTAAAAAGAGATCAAAACTGACCGGATAGAGATGTGAAGGGAACAAAAAGAGAGCGAAACCGGACAGAAAGATTCTTGGAATGGGCAGAAAGATATGTTTACAAACCAGAAAGATATCTTACCGGAATGGAAGGACTGGAGAAACGGTTTTCCGGGCTTTGTAAGCGGATAAAAATAACCCGTAAGAGGACAACCAGGGGCATGATTCACCCCAAAATCTTCCCTCGCCTATAAAAAGTTTATCATTCTGTGACCTTTCTGTGATATCAGGTGTTTAATTTTCACGCTGCTAAAACTTGTATCATGGAAAAAGCCCTCATCATAGAAGACGATAAGGATATTGCCGATCTCATTGCCATTCACCTCACCGACTTAGGATTCGAGGCCGATAAATCGTTCGATGGTAAGGAAGGATTGCTAAAAGCCCTCGGCAATTCGTACCGCATCATCCTGCTGGATATCCGTTTGCCCGGTCTCGACGGCATGGAGGTTTGTAAGAAGATCCGTCTGGAAAGAATTCACACACCCATCCTGATGGTTACGTCCAAATCGGAAGAGATTGACAAAATCATCGGCCTCGAAATCGGTGCCGACGACTACATTACCAAACCCTTCAGCATCCGCGAACTAATGGCCCGTGTAAAGGCCATGGTTCGTCGCAGCGAGCTGGTACAGACACCAAAAGCCGACGACATGGTACAGGAAATTAAGTACGATGGGCTTTACATTAATGTAACGCTTCGCATGGTGGAAGTACATGGCAAACGTGTGGAACTGTCGCCCAAAGAATTCGATTTACTGGTGCTCTTTGCTTCCAATCCCGGACGAACGTATACCCGCACCCAGTTGCTCGACCAGGTATGGGGCTATCAGTTCGAAGGATATGAACACACTGTAAATTCGCACATCAACCGGCTCCGTACGAAGATAGAACGCAACCCGAACGATCCGGAATTTATCCTTACCACGTGGGGAGTTGGGTATAAGTTTCGGGAGGCATAATCAAAAGAAATTACATCCGTTAACACCTTCATTATGGAACGAAAACGAAGCCATCTCTTCAATCGTCTTTACTTCCAGGTATCGGTCATATTCATCCTCATCCTGGTGGTATTTACAGCCATTACGTTATACATCTCCATCAGGTCGGCACGGAGCTATTCCGTTGAAGTAAACCAGAAACTAAACTGGGACCTGGCCCGAAATACAGTTGATGTGATAAAACCCGATTTCCGCAACGGTAAGGTGAATAAGGAAGCGGTTTCGGATATCCTGCATTCCATGATGGTGATCAAT
>DATBXH010001163.1:0-8418 GCA_036514375.1 Bacteroidales bacterium
CAACGAACAATATTTTTTCAACCGTAAATTTGCCGACAGCATAACCTTAACACGTGATATGCTGAACGCCGCCCTGTTCGATGATAAAGGGAATCTGTGGATTGGTACCGATAAAAACGGTTTGCTTTGCTATAATCCTTCCAAAAATGAGTTTACCTCTTATCGTCACGATCCTGCACGTAATTCCCTTTGCGATAACTCCATTCTGTCGTTGGAAAAGGATAAGAATGGTAACATTATCATTGGTACGATTAAAGGAGGAATCAGTATTTTAAATCCTCAATCCAAAATTTTTAAAACGATACCGTATTCCCATACACCGGATAATGTTTTTAACGGGGGAGTATATTCGATTGTTACCGATAAAAGAGGAACCGTTTGGGTGGGTACGGAACGGAACGGCCTGAAAACTCTTGACCTGAAAACTTTTGTATTGCACGACGCCAATTCCTCCATAAATCTCGAAAATATCAGGGATGCCAAAATCCATTGCTTTAACGACAGGGAAGGTAATTTGTGGCTTGGAGTCGACTATTCCGGGATTTATCTGATGAAAGAGGCGGCTAAACCGTTCTATAGTATTCGGAAAAAGGCAAATTCTCCCTTTAGTATCAGTAATAATATTGTGAAGTCGATACTTTATGATAGTGACAATAATCTTTGGATCGGAACGGACGGAGGCGGGCTGAATTGCTTGTCATCAAAAGCGAAGCAAATAAAAACCTATACCCATAACCCGGATATTCAGTCGTCCATACCCGATAATGCTATCATTTCACTTTTCGAGGATTCCGGACAGAATCTTTGGGTAGGGACTTATCTGGGGGGCCTTTCGCTTTTTGATAAGAAAAGAGAAAAATTTACAAACTTTTTAATCGATTCTTTGAAGAAAGGTCGTGATTTTAATTACGTGGCATCCATCGTTTCCGATAAGTTAAATAATCTTTGGGTAGCCACAAATGGAGGCGGACTCCAATATTTCGATACCAAATCCCGGAAATTCACCAGTTATTCCACTGTTTTGATAAATAATACTTTATATAATATACCTTTATTCCAAACCTCCTTGTTGCTTGATAAGGAAAATAATCTCTGGATAGGCACATACAATGGCGTTTTCTGTTGGAATAAAGAAAAGTCTTATTTTCAATCTTTCACAGTGGCTAATGGAAAACTGGAGAGTGATGCCATTTACACCTTATTACAGGACAAGGAATCGAATATTTGGTTTGGTGGGGCATCCGGTTTATATTGTTTCAATAAGAAAAAAAAAACATATAGAAAATATAATATCTCCGATGGCTTGCCTAATAATTCGGTGTTTGGTATTCTGGAAGATGATAAAGGGGTATTCTGGATTTCCACATTGAACGGATTATCAAGATTTGATCCGAAAGCAAAAACATTCAGGAACTATTATACTTACGACGGATTACCCGGAAACGAGTTCAGACCTTCCTCCTGTTACAAGGCTAAAAATGGGATGGTTTATTTTGGAACCACCTCAGGAGTGGTTTATTTTCATCCGGATAGTATCAGGGAGAGCACCTATTTTCCCACCCTTGCTTTAACAAACTTTAAAATTTTTAATAAGGTAATTCCTATCGGCAAAATGACTGATGGTCGCACTATCCTTACCAAATCAATTAATGAATCTGATAAAATTACATTACGCTATTCCGACAACAACTTTTCCATTGAATTTGCTGCCATTGATTTTAGTGCACCGGAAAAGATTAAGTATGCTTATACGATGGAAGGTTTCGATAAAAAGTGGATTGAAAAAGATTTTAACCAAAGGTATGCTGCTTATACAAACCTTTATCCCGGAACCTATACCTTTAAAATTAAAACTACGAATGTTGATGGCGATTGGAATGATCATTATAAAACCCTCATTATAAAGATACAGCCTCCTTTCTGGAAAACATGGTGGGCGTATCTCATCTATTTTGCTATTCTGATTTCCGCTTTTATTGGTGTTCGAAAATTGATGCTTTTCCGGATTACCATGCAAAATAGCCTGGAAATGGAGAGACTGGAGCGTGAAAAACTGGAGGAGTTGAATCAATCCAAGCTACAGTTCTTTTCCAATGTCTCGCATGAATTTCGTACTCCTTTAACGCTGATCTTAGGCCCGCTTGAGAGGCTGTCGAATTCCAGACTTGATGGTGCTTTAAAGAAACAAATCGAATTTGTCCATAAAAACGCGATTCGGTTATTACGGCTGGTGAATCTGCTCCTGGATCTACAAAAGGTGGAAAAGAATGAAATGCACCTAAGGGCACGTTTGGGTGATATCGTTGCCTTTACAAAGGAAATCGTCATGTCCTTTGAAGAGCTGACCCATCATAAGAAGATTAGCCTGAATTTTGTAACTGACATTAAAAAACTTGATGTATGGTATGATTCGGATAAGTTGGATAAAGTGCTGTTCAATATTTTGTCCAATGCCGTGAAGTTTACCCAGAAGGGCGGCAGTATAACCGTAGCGCTAACAACCGGTAGAAATGATGTATTCCCTTACCCGTTAAATGACTTTGTTAATATATCCATCACGGATACCGGTAAAGGAATGAAAGAAGAGCATCTTCATAAAATTTTCGAGAGATTTTATCAGATTGAAAGTAATGAATCCGAGATGCAATTAGGAACAGGCATTGGTTTGCATTTGTCAAGCTATCTGATCGAACTGCACAAAGGCAAGATAATGGTTTCGAGTAAGGAAGGGGAGGGCACCCGTTTCGAAGTCCTTATACCTCTAAATGGAGATCATCTTAAGGAAGATCAGAAAGTGGCTGATATGGAATTATCCGAAATTTCAAATCATACCGAACTGATAGGTTTTGAACAAGAAACAATGGAACCGGCCATAGAGCCTGATAAAAAAACAACAAAGGATAAGAAAAACTCAAAGAAATATAAGATACTGGTGGTTGAAGATGACCACGAAATCAGGAGCTACATTAAATCGGAATTTCATGACCGGTATGAAATGATTGAAGCACTTGACGGCATGGAAGGATGGGAAATGGCTCAGAGCCAGATGCCCGACTTAATTATCAGCGATGTGATGATGCCACGTTTGGACGGCATTCAGTTCTGTAAGAAGATAAAAACAGATATCAGTACCAGTCACATTCCCGTTATATTGCTTACTGCCCGGACCTCTATCGAAAATCGTATAGAGGGGCTCGAAACCGGTGCCGATTCGTATATTCCCAAGCCTTTTAATCCAAAGCACTTAATGGTTAGGGTGGAGAAACTGATTGAACTACGGCAAAATTTAATGGCCAAATTTTCCAAGTCCATAAACTTTGAAGCCAAGGAAATGACCTTAACATCGGCCGATGAACGGTTCCTGCAAAAGGCTATCAACCTGGTAAAAGATAATATTTCCAATTCCGAACTCAATATCGAGGACATGGGTTCGGAACTTGGCATGAGCCGGGTACACCTCTATAGAAAACTTAAAGCATTAACCAACCAGACTCCCAGTGAGTTTGTCCGCACCATCCGGTTGAAACAAGCGGCATACCTGTTATCACAGAACAAAATAAATATCTCGGAAGTTGCATATGCTGTAGGTTTTAGTTCGCACCAGTATTTTACCAACTGTTTCCAGAATTATTTCAAGATGTCGCCCACGGATTACAGCCAAAAGAATCAGGAAGAAAGAAAAGCGGTGGATATGGATAATTAAGGAATCAGGAGAATAAACAAAAGATTCCACCTTGTAAGGGGAACCTTTCACCTTACAAGGTGGAACTTCTACCTTATAAGGGCAAACTTCCACTTTAAAAGGTGGAACTTCTACCTTATAAGGGCAAACTTCCACTTTAAAAGGTAGAACTTTCACCTTTTAATGGCAAACTTCTACCTTACAAGGTGGAACTTTCACCTTATAATCGCAAACTCCCACCTTACAAGGTAGAACTTTCACCTTATAATGGCGAACTTCTACCTTAAAAGGGGAAACTCTTACCTTTTAAAGTGAAACTTTTACCTTGTAATGGGAAACCTCTACTTTAAAATGAGGAACGCTTACCTTGGAAGGGAAAGCGTTCTACTTTTAAGCGAATATTTTATGCTATTAGATTGGTAGTTTGCAGTGAAGACGACAAGGTGCGGCAATATACCCTTGCAAAGTTTTTATCAAACTGAAATATTCAGATTACCATGCCATTACTTCCTAAGCTGGCGGAAGTGTTCAACTCTCCGCTGGCAAGCTGTCTCTGACGCGCTCCGCTTGCGCGCCAGCCGCTACCAAACATGCGGGCTAGCTGAAGATAAAATCTTTAGATATCAAATAAACAACAAAATGCTAAAACAAAAAAGATACCTATTGGTATCTTTTAATGTATAAGATGATGAGTTTTTTAATACATTGAACTCCGTCTTCTTGAGTTGTAATCATCATTATTACTCCTACTGTTGGAAAAACCACCCTCTCTGAGGTTGGTTCTGGGTTTAGCAACGTTTACGCTGATGACTTTTCCGTCGTATTCACTGGTTTAGTTCATCAATGGCTTTTTGTCCCTGGTCATTATCTTCCATTTCCACAAATCCGAATCCTCTGGATCTGCCCGACATTCTATCGGTAATAACTTTAGCTGAAGAAACCTGATTGTACTCTTCAAACAATTCTTTTAAGTCAGCGTCATCAACTCCGTAACTTAAGTTTGCAACATAAATGTTCATACAAAAAAAATTAATAAATAAAATTAAGAGAGTTAGAAGCCAGGTAGGTACAGCACTTAACAGTTAAAACGGTCAAATAAAAATTATCTTTCTGAAATCGTCAACTCAATTATGCGACATAAGATATATAAAAATTATTGATTATTAATACTTTTTCTTTTTTAAGAAAACAATTCCAATTAGAACGTTACTTCACCTAAATTATCCGGTGCTTTTTTGAATTGTCTTTTTTTATTGGTATTATTAATTGTTTATTATTCGTTAACATTTAAGGAACTATGGCGTTTATGGCTAAGCGTCAGTGTTGGTGTCTTTCTTTTTTAATTCTAATTTACCTCAAATAAATTCCTTATGAGAAAAGAAAAGGAGAAAGCAATTCCTACCATAGAGAAAAACTGTTATATACATGATCAAAAAAAGTATGTTTCGTTTACAGCACCTGATGTCGATAAAATGCAGGAAGTAATTATTGATGAAAAAACGAAACTTTATATAGCCCCTGATGCTTCTGCTGAAGAAGCGCGTAAGCATTACTTTGATAAAATGAGAGCTAAAAAGTAACTGGAATAAAGCATCAAGGTTTATATTCTATTTTTCTTACTGCAATTTCATTAATATTAATTGCCATGAATGATATTAAACCATCTAGATGTCCTAAATGCGAGGGGACGGAGTTTGAGGTTGTAAATGAAACTCCTGTAAATTCCAATTATGAACTGATTTTTATTCGTTGTGCCCAATGCCAGACTGTTGTCGGTACCATCGATTATTATAATGTTGGCACTCTGATTAAAAAATTAGCCGAAAAGCTTAAAGTTGATCTGGACAAATAACGATTGCTAAACTGTTTTATGGGCTATTCTGCTAAAACCTACCATTCTCCGGCTTGCTTCGTCCCATAAGTGCAGTTTTAAAGTCTTAAAAGTTGCAAATAGCACTATTGGTTTAACATCTTTGAACATTTCATTCTCATAATGGCACCTGGATAAGTTATAATTTGGAATCCGGGAGCTTAAATGGTGCACATGGTGAAACCCGATGTTTCCGGTAAACCATTGAAAGATTGCAGGTAGTTTAAGGAACGAACTGCCATTTATTGCAGCCATTTTATAATCCCAGGCTTCATCTCTTACCCACAAAACATCGTCAAACTGATGCTGTACGTAAAACAACCAAAGTCCTATTATATGTGAGATGATAATTACAGGCAATTGTATCAATAAATAAACTTTAAGCCCAATTATCAGACTTATCAAAGTTCCCATTATCAATAGCATCATGTTGGTAAAATAGACATTTTGCTTTTCCTTCTTTGTCATTTGTTTTTGTGTAAGCCTATTCTGCAGGAATATAATATATATCGGCCCCAAGGTAAATAAGATAAATGGATTACGGAATGCCCGGTAAAAGAAACGTCTCCATTTCGATGATTGTATATACTCTACCACCGTTAGTGTCCACACATCGCCAATTCCACGCTTGTCCAGATTACCATTGGTAACATGATGGACATGGTGTTGCTGATGCCATTTATAATAGGGGGTAAATGCCAATATCCCCAGTACTTTTCCAACAAGATCGTTCGCTGTTTTCGATTTGAAAAATGAGCCGTGCCCGCAATCATGGAATATGATAAACAGCCGGATCAGAAACCCGCTTGCAACAATGGATAGCAAAAGGGTAATCCAATAGGAATAATCTAAACTCCAGTACATTAACAACCAAAGTAATACGTATGGAATGACGGAATTACATATCTGCCAAATACTTTTTCGCAAGTTTGGACGGGTATATATAAGCATCGCCTTTTGCCAGGCATTGTTGCTGTTTAACTGACTATCTGTCACTTTATTATATTTTTTAAAAATTGATATATCCGTAAGACTTATCAGGCGCTAGGCCAGTCTTACGTCCTTTTGAACAATACACATCTATAAAAAGTTCTCGCTTTTTGATAAGTTCTGACTTAATACAGTGGTTTTTAGGCCTTCTTTTTTCTATTGTTAAATTTTTATAATCGACCAATCATTGGGGGGGGGTAGTGAATCGCTAAAGTCCTTTAAAGGGCAGATTTTCTGTAAAAGTACATTAATTGTCTGACTTTCTTCGGTAATTAATTCAATGAGCCTTATTCTTTATTCCTTACATAGATTAACTTAAATTTTCCTTTTGAACCTTCCCTTTGTTCTATTTCAAAACGATTGATAGCATTTATCATGGGTGTTAATTTTTGAAAACCATAATTCCTTGAATCGAAATTAGGCTGCTTTTTCTGAAGTAAACTACCCACATCCCCTAGAAAAGCCCAGCCATCTTCGTCGGCCAGATCGGATATGGTGGAGGCGATAAGCTTGATGACTTTGGGGGTTATTTTCTCTGTTTCATCTTTCTTTTCTTTGCTCGTCTTTTCTTTAGAGCTCTCGTCTTTTGATTGTGTTTTAAGTATTTCAACATAAATAAACCTATCGCAGGCAACTATGAAGGGCTCGGGTGTTTTCCGTTCCCCTATTCCTATTACGGTCATTCCGGCTTCGCGCAACCGGGTGGCCAGGCGTGTAAAATCGCTATCGCTGGAAACAAGGCAAAAACCATCTACTTTTCCTGAGTAAAGTATATCCATAGCATCTATGATCATTGCTGAATCCGTAGCATTTTTCCCTGAGGTATATCCGTATTGTTGAATTGGGGTAATGGCATTTTCAAGGAGCAATGTCTTCCACTTGCCCAAGGTAGGTTTTGTCCAGTCGCCATAGATTCGCTTTATGGTTGGATTACCATATTTGGCAATTTCTTCCATCATTTCTTTTACATGCGCCGATGGGATATTATCGCCATCAATTAATACTGCAAGTCTTATATCGGTATTCATATTTACGTGTTTTACATTAATATAACAGGTTATTTCTCAAAGTTAAGTATTTGGAAGATACTTATGACAAATAAAAGCGGTATAATCTGGTGTGCCAGATTGGCGTAGTATTGTTCATTTCATAATTGGATTATTAGCCCCTCTTTATTGGCATAGAGCCCCAAGAAAAATAACTTGAGGAAATATGCTAAATTTAAGCGTTGCCCCATGCAGATCAAACCGTCATGTCTATGATGCCTTGACATCAATTTTTAGTCTGGTTCCGTGTGGTTTTAAGAGTCCCAATTGGTAGTAGGATGCCGTATAAGAGAATTAATCTCCCAAGCTGGCTGCAGTGTTCAACTCTCCGCTGGTACGCGTCAGAGACAGCGCGCCAGCCGCCACCGAACATGCGGGTTAGCCAGATATTCAGACTACCAGGCCATTACTTCTCTGATAAATGGTTCCAGCTCTCCGGCTATCAACTGGTGTTCACTTAAATCGGGGTGATTGTCGCAGCCACTGTTATAGCTTCTGGAAAAGAAAAACTTATGAACTCTCCGTTCGCCGGAGTTCACCATAGAGCTTTCAATACCTGTTAAATAATTTTTCATCACTGCCGTGAGTTTAGCGTCGGCCATGGGACTGGTTAAGCAAATGATTTGTGCGTCCGGATAATGGCTTCTGATTTGTTGGATGAATTTTATGTATGCACTGCAAAATGCGGACGAGTCCTGAACCCCGTCGTTCTGTCCCAGGCAAATAGTAACCACATCCGGTACAAAACGGCTGAAATCCCAGGAGGGAGATTCGGGCATCAGGTATAGTTTGTTAAATACCTGGGGCATGGTGAATGGAATATCGCAGCA
>DATBXH010001164.1:0-2575 GCA_036514375.1 Bacteroidales bacterium
CAATAATACAATCAGGAGTAATCTTTTTATCATTCTTCCATTGTTTTAATGAAAAAACAAATGGGAGGAAGGAAATGTTTGGAAGGGTGGGAAGGGAAGAATAAAGGAGCATATTCCATACAAAGCGGTTGATCAAAGGATTGGATTTGGATTGCCAATTAGATTAAGAATACCTTTGCCGAACCAGGCTTCGTTATATTTATTATAAGCTTCGACAATCATAGGACATCTCCTATGCTCATCTTATTTATCAATACTTACATGCAAACTGGGCGTCACATCAAAAGCAATGCATGATGTAAGAGCTGTAATCATCATTAGCAGGATCAGGTTCCTTATGGGGAAGATCTTTTTAATTATTAGGAATAACTTATGGTGCAGTAGGTCAATTCTTTTCTTTTGTAGGCGGTTTGAGGTAATTAGCTTCATATGATCAATGGATTATAACGATTTTCCTGCTTAACAGGATGGTTGTATGTTCAGTAATCTTCAGGATGTATTCGCCGGATTGCAGGTTGTTGAGTGAGATGCGCCCGTTTTCTATTTTTCCGGTGCTTTGAAGTTGTCCGTTTAAATCGTAAATCCGGTACCGGCTGAAAGCTTTTACGTTATCGAGGTTTAGGAACTGATGAGCCGGAACCGGGTAAATGATTACCGCGTTGCTCCTTATATCCTTTGTCCCGGTTGTCCCGGAGATCTGCATGAGAAGGGTATCCCTTACGGAATAACGCAGTGTATTCACTTTATCGACATATACGCAATTATAAATGATGTTGTAGTTGCCCGGCGACAAACTGCCTAGTTGAACCGAATCGTTACAGGTATTGGTTGTGCCCGACCCGGGAATTTGCTCCGGATGGTAGGTGGTTATTTTAATGGTTGTGCCGGTTTGTGTTATCTTTATTGAATCGGTCTTACTGCAATTATTGGGAATTTTAATGTACGACTTTACCAGGATCGGATCATTACTGGTTGGCTTTGCCGGATGAATACGGATACTGTCCATGGTTCTTCCATCGAAAATCGTGGCACTGTTACCGGTGAGTGCTTCCACAAAGCCATCGAGCCATTTGTTTACGGCAATGCTGTAAGCTTTAAATACCACACCAAAATCGAAATAACTCCAGCTGAATCCGTTATTTTCAAACTGTGTCCGCACATAATTGGTCCAGGTAAGGCGGCTTTGGTTATCGGCAAACATAATGGAGCCATATTCGCCAATAGTGATTGGGTGATTATTCACAGTTGCCCAGTTTTTGATAATGGCCATATCCGACAGAACCGTATTTTGCTCACTGCTGGTGGCCGACCATGTGGTGCCAAGATATTGGTTCAAATCAGTCCACGTGCTCCACCATGCGCCTTGCTGTGCAAACTGATACGGGAGATAATAGCGTGTGCTTACAATCACATTTTGCTCACTTTGTGGTATATTCAGCTTAACTAACGATTCGTGATAGGCATAATCCGGACCGTCGATGATCAGGGTACGGTCGTTGTCCCTAATACGAATGGTGTCGATAATCTTTGGCATCAGTTGATTCCATTTATCGGCAGTAAGGTTCACCTCGGGCTCATTTAATACTTCGAAAAACAGATGATCGTGGTCTACAGAGATATAATGATTGGTCAATTGCTTCCAAATGGCAAAAAACATATTCAGATATGTGGGATTATCCGGCTCATTGTAAAGATTATCGAAATGATGAATGGTGATAATGACGGAAAGATTACGGGTGAGGCACCAGTTCATTACCTGGTCCACACGGTTTAAAAAAGCTGCATCAATAGCATACGGATAGCTGCTGCTTGTATGTGCCGACCAGCAAATGGGCAACCGCACGGAATTGAACCCGGCATCGGCAATCGCCTGTACATACGACTCCTTAATGACAAGTCCCCAGTCTCCTTCATTTGGTGCTTCCAGGGCATTCCCGAAATTAATGCCTCTGCCGATGTTCTTATTTCTTTTAAATGCTTTGGATGTGTCTGCCAAGCTATGATCTTTGGAAATATACCTTGTTTCAGGATTACGCCAGCTTATAAACAAAATGAAGAGGCAGGGAAAGATCAGGTAGTAGTTAGTTTTGATTACAGGTTTCATGATCGCAGGATCGATATAAGCATTCTTTATTTCCTTTTTGTCTGCCCAAATTATACATTAACTTTTTCATTTACAAACAAAAAATGACAGGAAATCTATGGTTTGGTGATTATCGTTTGATAAACGGTTTGGCTATAAAATCGGCAGACAGTAAACATTTTATACGTTCTGCTGTTTTGGGGTCATGTTAACCCTATAAAACCTTTGCCTGTGAAAAAGTTAAAGTTATTGTTTCCTGCTTTTCTTGCGTTTATGATATTTGCTACAATTTCATGTAAAAAGGACAATGGGTCTGCGCCCGATTACGTTTCAGGCATTGCCGGAGGATGGAAATACATCAAAGGGGGTACAAATGAGAAATACATACAGATCTATGCAGACAGAACGTATTCCATTCTTTCGTCCGATGCACAGGGGATTCACGATCAGAATGACGGTATCCTGTTTGTTACTGCGAATCAGCTTATGATT
>DATBXH010001165.1:0-2113 GCA_036514375.1 Bacteroidales bacterium
CGATGAAGTGCTGCGCCGTTACAAGGATAGAAACAAACCTTTTGGAGGGGTTCAGTTGCTGATGATTGGGGATCTTCAGCAATTAGCTCCCGTAATTAAGGACGATGAGTGGGAAATACTAAAGGCATATTATGAAAATGGTTTTTTCTTTTCCAGCAGGGCATTGCAAAAAACCAACTACGTCAGTATTGAACTAAAACATATTTACCGCCAGAGCGATCAGGCTTTCATCGATCTGTTAAACAAGGTGCGCGATAACCGTATCGACGCACAAACACTTGACATATTAAATAAAAGACATATTCCCGGGTTTGCTCTGAATGCCGATGAGGGTTACATTACATTAACTACCCATAACTATCAGGCCCAGGAATTGAATGATTCGAAACTGCAAAAACTGACTACCAAGCCGGTTACCTTTACTGCTTCGGTTGAGGGAGACTTTCCCGAATATTCCTATCCGACGGATTTTGAGCTTACTTTGAAGGTTGGTGCCCAGGTGATGTTTGTGAAGAATGACACCTCGTACGAGAAGCTTTTTTACAATGGGAAGATTGGAAAGGTAGTAGATATAGAGGATGATACCATTTATGTTCAATGCCCTGACGATAGGGAAGAGATTCCGGTGCAGCGCATGGAATGGCAAAACACGAAATATACGATAGATGAAACTACGAAAGAAATACAGGAGACCATTGCCGGCTCGTTTATTCAGTACCCGTTAAAACTGGCCTGGGCAATTACCATTCATAAAAGCCAGGGGCTTACGTTTGAGAAAGCAATTATCGATGCCAGGTCGGCGTTTGCACACGGTCAGGTATATGTGGCACTGAGCCGCTGCAAAACTTTAGAGGGCATGGTACTGAGTACTCCCATCACCTACCATAGCATTAAATCGGACAGTACGGTATACGAGTTTACACGTGGTGTGGAGGATAACCCTCCCACACAGCAACAGCTCGACAATTCGAAATATGCTTACCAACAGGCACTGCTGGCAGAATTGTTTGATTTCACTAGTCTTCATCGCCGCCTAAACTACTGCATTAAGCTGGCAAACGAACACAGGGCAAGTGTTCATTTGAGTATGATCGATATGTTTGGACGGATGGCAAATGATGTTAAAACGGAACTCGCCAATGTATCAGACAAATTTAAGAGTCAATGGCAACAACTTTCGGCAGCAAACTTAGATCTTGAATCAAACGAGTCACTGCAAGCCAGAGTAAAGAAAGCCTGTATCTATTTTGCAGAGAAACTGGAAAACAATTTGTTTTCGAAGCTTCAAAACCTAAGCCTGGATATCGATAACAAGGCAGTGCGTAAATCTATTCAGGAGGCTGTTGGCCGTTTGCAGGAGGAAATGACTATAAAACTTGCATGTCTCAAAGTTTGCAAAGAGGGCTTTGCAGTAAAGAATTACCTCGGGGCAAAGTCAAAATCTGCCATCGAAAAGACAGAATCCAAACCGGTAAAGAAAACCAGCGAGGAGTTAAACCCTAATCTTTCCGGCAAATCGTTACTTTACGCACGATTAAGAGACTGGAGGGAAGACAAGGCAGATGAAGATGATTTGCCCATCTACATGGTATTACCCCAGAAGGTGGTGATGGATGTGATTCATTTTATGCCTGTAACCATGCAGGAATTATTGGAAATAAAGGGCTTTGGCAAGAAAAAGGTGAAGAAATACGGGCCTGAGATTATTGCCATTATCCTGGATTATTGCAGAGAGAATAACATTGAAGTAGATGTGAAACGGCTGGAGAAGGGTAATGCATTGCCTGAACCTGAACCCAAACCTGAAAAACCACCAAAAACGGATACCAAACAAGTTACTTTCGAGCTTTTCAAGTCCGGCAAAAAGATAGAAGAAATAGCTGGCGAAAGAGCTATGGCTGTATCAACTATCGAAGGACACCTGGCTCATTTTATCGGCGCGGGAGAAATTGATGTTCATCAGTTTGTTACACAGGAAAAAATAGCAAAGATTTCAGACTATTTCCTAAGAACTGAAACTTATAATCTTGGCCCTGCCAAAGCCGAATTAGGCGATGGAGTATCTTACGCTGAGCTGAGATTTGTGTTAAAGTATCTCGAGCATGAAGGAAAG
>DATBXH010001166.1:0-6098 GCA_036514375.1 Bacteroidales bacterium
TTTCTTCCGGTTTTGCCCTGTTTTTCAGGTTTCCATTAATGGCAGATTCAACTAAATTCTTGGTTTGCTTTATCACCGATTTAATAATACTTTGAATATTTCTCGAAATAATAATTCCCAGTAACAATGCGGAGAGAACGCCAAATATCATAAAAATAGTCATGCCTGTAACACCGGAATTTGCCATGGAAGTATTTTCTGCGTTGAGTGCCTGGGCCTGATCGGTATTGTACTTGATCATTTTTTCGAGAACCTGCTCAAATTCAGTGCTGGCCTTCATTAATTCGCCCTGTTCCAGTTGTCGTGCCAATTGATCATTTCCTTCGAGGGCAAGAGTTTCATACTTTTCCAGAAGAGAATAAAAAGTAATCCGTTTGGTTTTAAGGGCAATGAGATTATTCCTGTCGGCCTCTTCAAGGGCAGTAGCTCCATATACTCTGATCATCTCAGTATCGATATCCGTAATCTTCTTTCTTTCTTCAACAACGGCCTGCCTTGCCGCTTTATCATCATCAATAAGCATTTGCCTGTAGATGGTTTGGATTCTTTCGAAATTTGTTGAGAACCTGCTCAAAGTTTCCATCCCCAACACCACATCCTTATACATTTTAGTATCGGCTTCTTCGATCTTCTTGATATTGGAAATGCCAAGGTACCCAATAATACCGGCTATAACAGCAACTACCAAAAAGCCGGAAATAAGCTTGTTCTGAATTTTTAAATTTTGAAACATAGCCAAATAATTTAAGTTAATATTGATTATGAAACAGTTATTCTATATATGAATTGAATATATCTCTTAGCTAACACCTGCGGTGTTCTTCATCAATGTATTGATATCGATCATGAATGCCATGTTACCATCCCCAAGCTGACTTGCAGAGGTGATATATTTTTGGCTTCGCAAGGATCTTCCCAATGGCTTCAAAACAGCCTGGTGCTCTCCCACAATCCTGTCGGAAAGCAGGGCCAGTTCACGGTCGTTATTTTTAATGATAATGACTTTAAGGTTCTCCCTGTAGGACCCCCCGAGGTTCAGCAGGCTGCGTAAATCGACAAAAGGAATCAATTGATTATTAAATGGCAGCGTAGATGTATGCCGGCGTTGATCAATGTCGGAAGCCGACGTCTGACTGCAGATTTCAATATCGGAAATGGGTACCGTAAAGTAATTGTCATCAATGGTAAAGAGCAGCGAATCCACAATTGACAACGATTGCTGAAGCTTTAATGTGAATGTGGTTCCAATGCCTTTACCGGAATCAATCATAATTTCACCCCGCAAATCGTTGATTCGTCTTTTAACAACATCCATCCCAACGCCGCGTCCGGAAACTTCCGTAAGGCTCATGGCAGTTGAAAAGCCTGGCATAAAAATAAAATCATAGATATCTTTCTTATCGAGCTTATCATGAGGTTTTGCAAGTCCTTTTTCAATCGCTTTATGATGAACTTTTTCGACATCAATCCCTGATCCGTCGTCCGAGATTTCGATATAAACATTATTCCCTGAGTTGTATGCCGAGAGCGTGATAACTCCTTGTTCCGGTTTTCCGTTGCTTAGCCGAACCTCCGGAGTTTCAATACCATGATCGAGACAGTTGCGGATAATGTGCATCAAGGGCTCGGTAAGCTGATCGATCGTATTTTTATCGAGTTCGGTATTTGTTCCCTTGGTTACAAATTCAACCTTTTTGTTTAATTGCTTGGAAAGATCGCGAATGAGACGCTGGAAACGCAATACCATATCGCCCAATGGTACCAGGCGAATCTCTATAGCATTGTTACGAAATTGTTTGGATAATGCGTCAACCTTCTCCAGGTAAGGACGAATCATGTCGTACTGGGAATTGCGTGAAGCAAGATTTAACTGGGAGTTTACTGTAATCAGCTCGCTTACCAGGAACATAAGATGATCGAGCTTGACCGAATCAACAGATATACGTTTTGCTATTTTCTTCTCCTCTGTTATTCCGTTCTTTTCATGATTGTGTTCCTTCCTGGCATTGGCATGTTTGTTTTTATGCTTCTCCGGATCCTCAATATAATCGAGAATCGATATATCTTGTTTATCTACTTCTTTAAGCGGGTTATCTTCATCTTTCTTGCAAAAAACGTTGCCTGCTGCAAGGTTAACGATTGTACAATCGTCTTCAATAAACAGAAATACTTCGTTAATTTCCTGCTGAGTCGCATCCGAGCACAGAAAAATATTCCAGGTATCGGCATCGGGAGTGCTCAATTCATCAACTTTCTCTATCTCATAATCACCAAGTCCGGATAACTCCTTAAAAATATTGACCAGGCTAATCCCACGAAAGAACATCTTTTCAGTGGTTTGCAGCAAAATATGCCATGTGCTCTTTTCTTTTACCGCTGCCGATGTGTTTGTAACTTTTGAAGCATTAGTTTCCGGCTTAGCCGATATGGATAAAATCCTGGTAATACTATCAATCAACGAATTGTGATTCTTTTGATTCGTTGTGTCGGCAAGCTTCTCGTCTGTTAGTAATTTACGGAGATGGTCCACCGACTGAAAAGTAATGTCGAAAATCTCTTTGTTAAATTGTAATTTATCTTCCCGGATAGATTGGTAAACACTTTCCATGTGGTGGGTAAACTCGCAGATAAAATCGAATCCATACATTCCGCTCACACCTTTTATGGTATGCATAGCCCTGAATGCGGATTCAATTAGCTCTTTACTGGCGGGTTTGTTCTCCAGATCAAGGAGGTCTTTTTCCAAACGATCGAGTAACCCATTTGCCTCCTCAATAAATTTATCCCTGAAACGATGAAGAATAGGATCCATGGCTCTCTTTTTATTTTAAAATTTATTGTAAAACTACCTCAAAGGGAAGTTGTTATCAATAATTAAAACGTTGAAAAACAATGAAAAAAGTATGATTTTAAGCTCATCCTTTTGCAGGATAAAAACTCAACAAACGGATTAATACTTGTTGGTACGGGACCGAAATTCAGCGACATCCGGTCATAAAAAAGCCCTCACCTGAAAAATCGAGTGAGGGCAGTCCTGAAATATTTTATGATTGGAAAGAGAAGGTTAGGTTAGTTTATTTCAACATATTTATTTTTGATGGCATACATTACCAAACTTGCCGTATTTCCGCAGCCGGTTTTGGCAGCCAGATTTGCACGATGTGTACGCACTGTATTTGTACCAATATTAAGTTTATCAGCAATTTCTTCGTTGGTGTGTCCGTGTGCTATTAACCTTAATACTTCCAGCTCCCGCTTTGAGATATTATCATTATTTTCCTCATTTTTCTTTTCCCGTTGGCTGGTGATGCCTGCTATCAATTTTACCAGCAACTCATTCGAGAAATAGGAACGGCCATTATTAACTTCAGTGATTGCCTTGATAAGTTCGCTAATCCCCGATGACTTCAAAACAAATCCTTTTGCCCCGGCCTGTATCATCTTGCAATAATACTTTTCATCACCAAACATAGTAAGGGCAAGTATCTTGAGGGTTTCGTACTTTTCTCTTACTTTCTGCGACGTTTCGATGCCATCCAAAACAGGCATCGCAATATCCATCAGGACAACATCCGGCATATTGAGTTCCACTTTATCCAAAAACTCCTGTCCGTTGCATGCTTCCCCAACTACCTCAGCTATGTCGCCGCTGGATAATAATAGCTTTATTCCATCTCTGAAAATATCATGATCATCAACAATAAAGACTTTAATTTTAGTACTCATCATCCATATATTAATTAAACTTTTATCCTAAAAATCATATCCGTACCAACATTGGGCTTTGAAGCAATCTCCACCTCTCCGCCAATGTGTTTAATACGGTTCTGTATATTAAACAAACCCATTCCCTTTCCTTCAGTCAATACTTTTTGAGTATCAAAGCCTTTCCCATCGTCGGAACAAGAGATAAGGAGATTATTTTTCTGCTTATTAAATTTAAGAATAATTTTCTTAGCCTCAGCATGTTTTACGGAATTGTTAATGCACTCCATGATGGCGCGGTACATGATAATTTCCATGTTTCCCGGTATCCTTTCCTTCAAATTAGACGATACCACGAATTCAATCTTTAAGGTATCCCTGATACGATCAATATAAGAGTTCACGGCATTCACCAATCCAAACCGCTGTAAGATATGAGGACTCAAGCTATTGGCAATTTCCTTAACACTTCTGATGGCATTGTCAATGGTATGAATGGAATGCTCTATTATTTTATCTTTGTTGGTTGTGTTACTGGAATTGGCAAGCCATTCCACGTGCATTTTAATAGTCGACAGCAATGGTCCCAACCCATCATGCAGTTCCCGGGCATACCTGCTTTGATCGTCTTCCTGGGTTTGAATGATTGCATTCACTATCTTCTTCTCAAACATGCGTCTTTCGCTTATATCGCGAACTACGGAAAGAACATAATGATCATCATTATAAGATATTCCGCTGCAGTTAATTTCGACTGTTTTATCGTCACCATTCTCTGTTGTAATTTCCAGTTCAAAAATGAATGAAGCGGTACCATGCAAGAGTTCCAAAGGTTTATCCAGTAAAACGGGGCAGGTTGTTTTGATAAACTGATTTAAATAATCCAGATCACAGGTTTTCTTCTTCTTAAAAAGCAAATTGTTCAGGGCCTGGTTTGCTTCTATTACTTTCCTCTCCCCGTTCAAAATATAAATACCATCGTTACTGTTCGCAAAAATGCTTCTGAATTTTTTCTCGTTTTCTTCCAGTTTATTGTAAGCCAGGTTAAGTGCTTCATTTTTTTGTTTCAGAGCAAACAGTAATGCTTTGTTCTCATACCGCAAGTCGTATTCGCGGATAGCACTGTCAATGGAATTTTTCATCTCAGTGGCATCCCAGGGCTTCAACAGGTATTTATAAATACCAACCTCATTGATAGCCTCAAGCGCAGCATCGTAATCGGTATAGGCGGTCAAAATCATTTTAATAACATCCGGATACTCCGGATTGATCCGTTTTATAAAATCAGTACCTGTTTCATCAGGCATACACTGATCGGAGATGATTACTTTAACCTTGTTTCGCTTCAGTATCTTGAGAGCATCTTCGGTGGAAGGTAAAATAATGACGCGATAGGTATCCTCGAAATACTCCCTGAAAATTTCAAGATTTAAAAGATCATCATCGATATAGAGAATAGTACTTTTTTCTGAAGACATAGAATTTATGAATTAAGATCAATCAGGAGATAGTTCACCGGTAAGTAATCTGACATACACTTTGGAAGATACACTCTTGAAATATTTTTTCTGAAATCGGTTCAGAAAAAGCCTCATCAGGAAATTCTTTTAACAGGTTATTCATGGCTGATTGATTGCCAGCGGACCGGATTTAGGTATCACATCACAATTGTAAAGTTACGTCATTCTTCAGATGAGAGTTAAGCTTCATTGATGCTATAAAATTCTTCGGTTTCATCTCACGTCAGTCAAAATCAGGATATCAAACTTATTCCGAATTTACATGTAATTTTTTAAAGTTCATAATTGACAGCATTAACCCTTTTAATTTTTATTTCAATCCAGGTTTGTTATTGCCTGTTACATTCAAAAGCCTTTTTCGCTTCGAAACGACGATTGGTTTATTAAAAATACTTAAAATTAATTACAACAAAGATTTCTTCGCCTTTTTTTGTAATTGAACAGTTCCTTTTATGCTCCCCCTGACATATTTTTCTTTTAAAATTAAGTTGCAAACTTTTACGGATATGTAACATGCCCCCGTACGATGGGTAATTTTTCATAATATTGTATTGAAATTAAATAATAGCAATATTTTACACAGTTCAACTAAAACTTCCAACATATAATACAATAATAACTAAGACGATGAAAAAAACTCTGATTGCCTTGGCAATGCTTTGCGCCGGAACTCTTTATGGCCAAAAATTTAATCAACTTGCACTTACCCCTCCCATGGGATGGAATAGCTGGAACAAATTTGCCTGTGAAATAAACGAAGCTAAAATCCGCGAAGTTGCAGATGCAATGGTTTCAAGTGGCATGAAGGATGCAGGTTACGAGTATATTGTAATTGACGATTGCTGGCATGGGCAACGCGACAGCCTGGGTTTT
>DATBXH010001167.1:0-4295 GCA_036514375.1 Bacteroidales bacterium
TCTTCGGCGAGCGATTTATTAAAGAATACCACTGCTTCTCCAACACCCAGACCGTTTTTAATACCTCCAAAACAAAGTACATCTATTCCGCATTGCCATGTTATTTCTTTGGGATGAAGTTTTAAGGTATCGATGGCATTGGCAAACCTGGCACCGTCCATTTGGATATTCAGTTTAAACTGACGTGCAGTTTGGGTAAGTGCTCGCAGCTCTTCTATGGAATATACCGTGCCCACTTCAGTGGCCTGGGTGAGGCTGAGCACTTTTGGTTTGGGGTAATGAATATCGGTGCGCTTGGTGATGATTTCGCGGATACTTTCAGGCGTTAGCTTTCCGTTTTCGCCTTTGGCAAGCAGTATCTTGGCACCATTGGAAAAGAATTCGGGAGCTCCACACTCGTCTGTCTCGATGTGAGCCAGCTCATGGCAAATGACACTATGATACGATTGGCAAAGAGCAGATAATGACAATGAATTAGCGGCTGTGCCATTGAAGACAAAGAATACTTCGCAATCTGTTTCGAAGAATTCGCGGAACAGATTGGCTGCTTCCGCAGTCCAACGGTCATCACCATATGAAAAATCGTGATCAGAATTGGCTTTAGCCAGGTATTCAAAGGCTTCCGGGCAAATGCCGGAATAATTATCACTTGCAAACTGCTGTGTTTTATGGTTCATTGCTAACTAATTGAAGGGAAATAAAAAGTATAAAATTAATGAAGCTCCGATGAAATGTTGCTGAGGAATATCATGGAAAGTATTTTTATCTTGCTAACCTGTACATTTTCCCCGGCAGACTTAGTATTAGCCCGGCAAATTCCAGATTTAACAACATAGCCGAGATTTTACTCATAGGCATTTCTGCTTGTACGCAGATAAGGTCGATAGGTAATTCGCCTGCTTCGCGTAAAATTTCTATAATTTGTTTCTCGTCCAGGGAAATCTCGGGGAATAGCTCAGTTTGTACTGCAGATTTTTGTGTTCCGGGTGTATCCCAGCCGAGAAGATATTCAAGATCTTCAACAGTTTCAATCATGGCAGCTTTGTTTGTTTTTATCAGCCAGTTGCATCCTCTGGAATACGTATCGTTCAATCGTCCCGGGAATGCCATGACATCACGGTTATACGATCCTGCAATGTCCGCGGTAATTAATGCTCCGCCCTTGACTCCTGATTCTACTACCAACGTTGCATCTGCTAATCCTGCAATGATTCGATTTCGCTTCACAAAATTGTTTCTGTCCGGCTCCATGTCGCTTACAAAATCGGTGACCAATGCACCTTGTTTGGTAATTTCCATTGCAGTTGCCTTATGAACAGACGGGTAAAGTGTGGCAAGGCCATGTCCCAGAACTGCAACTGTTTCAAAACCGTTACGCAGGGCTGCACGGTGAGCACAAATGTCCACTCCGTAAGCCAATCCGCTGACTATTAAAACCTGGTGATTCCGTGCTTTTAAGTCATCGGTAAGTTTGTTACAGCATTCTTTCCCATAATCAGTAGCGCTCCGGGTACCCACAATACTAAGTACTTTTGCCTGATTGAAGTTGGTTTTCCCTTTGCAGAACAAGATGATAGGACCATCTTCGCAGTTCTTCAATCGTGCAGGGTAATCTTCATCCAGATAAAAATGATAATTGATTTCGTAACGGTTTATGAATTCAATTTCCTTTTCTGCCAGCCCCAGGACTTTTTGATTTATCACACTTTCGGCTAACGATTCTCCGATTCCGGGAATTTTTAACAGTGCTTTTTTCTTTTCTTTGAAAACGGCTTCTATACTTCCGCAGTAAGCTATTAACTTTTTGGCACTGATACTTCCAATGCCAGGTATAAGGGTAATACCAATTTTGTATTTCAGCAGGTCGTCGGGCATGGCGGTAAACTTAAATGGATTTTGACCCATCAAGTTATAATTATTTCCTGAAAACCAAAACGATGGTTTTATTTTTCCTGTTGAAAGTAAGTGAGGGCTACCTTCAGATCGTTCTTTTCGCTTTTTTTCAACAGTGAGATGCTAATGGGCTTATATTTGGCAATTCCACGCGGGGTTTTCTGGTAAAGGACCAGATATTCTCTCAGTCCTAACATTTTTTTCTCAAGAGCGAATTTGTGAAATTCATCTTTCCTAATCTCGATTGAATTTTGCCGTTTGCTTAACGGAGCCAGCGAATAGAACCTGAAAACAAGCTTTGACGGACTTAAATCGGAATAATAGAAATAATGGTAGCTGCGGAATATTCCCAAAAAGTAATAGATGAGGTAAAGCACAATTAACCCAATAATGAGGTATTTCTGGTCAAATTTCTTAAAGTGTTCGCCGAAAATATCAAAATACAAGAGCAATACAACCACTATAGCAAGTAAAACTATGAGTAAAAGCTTTCGCAGCTGAAGACTGATGGTCGTTTTTTTGTTATCGATAACCATTGGTTGAACAGGATTTGTGGCGAAAGGTAAGAAAAAAAGTCATTTCTTTCTTCTTCTTTTCAATTCTGTTGTGATGAGCTTCAATTCGCGTCCGGTTTGATCGGCTATAGAAGAATTTTCTTCTGCCCGTCTGAGTAAATATGGTAATACTTTATTAACCGGCCCATATGGAATATATTTCGCCACATTATATCCCTGTTTGGCAAGATTGAAACTGATCTGATCGCTCATTCCATAAAGCTGCGAAAAATAAACTCTTGGATCATTATTCGGCAGGTTGTGTTGTTTCATTAATTCGGCGAGATAAATGCAACTGTGCTCATTATGAGTTCCTGAAAAGAGTGAAATGTGGTCGATATTCCGGATACTGAATTCTTGTGCTTTATCGAAAGCTATATCTGTTTCTTCTTTGTTTGGCCAAATAGGTGAGGGATAATCATATGATTGGGCCCGTAAACGCTCTCGTTCCATATAAGCACCACGGACCAGTTTTATTCCCAGGAAATAGTTTTTTCTTTTGGCCTTTTCGAGGCTTTCCGCATAAAACTCGAGCCTGTCGGTGCGGTACATCTGAAGGGTATTATAAACAATCGCTTTTTCTTTGTTATATTTTTCCATCATATCCTCGACCACATTGTCGATAAACTTTTGAAATGCAAAATCCTCCGCATCGATCATTATTGGAACATTTTTGTCATATGCCCGTTTGCAAAGCAGGTCGACATAACTTCGAAAAGAGTTTGCTTCCAGGAGTATTTCCGGATCAATATCTCCGGACGAACTCATTTTTTTCAACACCTCTTTTTTACAAAAGGCAGTAGGTTTAAAAACAGCATAAGCGATGTTCGGGTGCCCGGCTGTCAAATCGATGGAACGAAGCGTTTCAGTCAGGGTTTCTTCAATAACTTCCTGCGAATCCCCACTTTCGGCGCTATAGTCAAGAATTCCTTTCACATTAAACCTGCCCAGCTGACTCACAACAGGAATACATTCTTCCAGTTTTGTGCCTCCACAGAACTGTCTGAAAACGGTAGGCTTTACTATCCAGTCTACCGGTACCTTTTTTTTAATACAAAAAGTAATAAAACTTTCGGAAGTTCGAAATAAAAAGCGGTTTTGCAGCGAACTGAATAATAGCCATGCTCTTTTGAGTTCCGAATTGCTTCTGTTGGAGAAAGCTATCTGCGTATCATTAAAATTCATGAGTGAAATTTTCGGTAAAGTTACCGTGAAACCTGTTGCCAGCCAATGATAATCATCAAGCGGAAAAATAACAAAACTCATGTTTTAATGGTTTGTCGTGCCACCCCAAACCTAAAGTTGAAATTGCCTGATAATTTATTAATTTAGCCGCAAACCGGAATAGGATGAACTATATCATAAATTGCTACGATAGAAATATTAAGGGAGAGATCACGCTTCCGGCTTCAAAAAGTATAAGTAACCGTTTACTGATCATTAAAGCATTAGCCAATCGTTGTTTTAATATTAATAATCTTTCTGACAGTGACGATACAAAGGTGATGGTTGAAGCTTTCCGAAGCAATAATGATGTTGTTAATATTGGTCATGCCGGTACATCCATGCGTTTTCTTACAGCTTATTATGCAGCTACCGCACAACAGAAGATTATTACAGGAAGCGAGCGTATGAAAAATCGTCCTATCCGTGAGCTTGTGAACGGGCTCAACCAACTCGGAGCTGACATAATATACCTTGAAAAAGAAGGTTTCCCTCCTTTGCAAACTTCCGGTAAACCCTTAAAAGGCTCTAAAATAGAAATTGACGGGAGTATCAGCAGTCAGTTTATCACTGCACTCTTGCTTGTAGCTCCTGCCATGCCCGAAGGTTTATCTGTTCACATTA
>DATBXH010001168.1:0-2068 GCA_036514375.1 Bacteroidales bacterium
ACTTTTTCATCATTAAAATTAATAAATTCTACTAACTTTTCCACAGTTAAAGGAGATTCTGTAAGTTTTTCGGTGATTGAAGCTTTTATCTGATCAAATTCAAAAAAATTAAGGCCGGACTCCGTTTTTTGTGTGCAAACATCGCAGATACCGCAGCTCGTAGTTTTTTTCTGACCAAAATATTCGAGTAACAGTTTACTGCGACATTTGTCGTTGGAGAAAGCATATCGGACCACCTCGCGTATACGTCCGGAATAAGTTTCTTTTCTCCGTTTGTAATCATCATGGGAAATATAGAGTGTCTTGTCGTCGAGTCTTTCTTCTGTGTAAGTGATAAGCGGTGTGTTTTTCCTTGGAATGTATTTGATTATTTTTAAAGTATTTAATTTGTTCAGAAAAGTAAAAACCGTATCAAGACTGACTTTGGCTCGTCTTGCAAGTGTTTGTTCTTCGATGTTGACATAATCGGTAAAAAGACCGCTGTAGGAGCGGAGTATAAGCTTGACGAATCCATCGAAGGCTGCATTAGCGACCTGAAATCTATAAAGGTCATCCCGTCCTACCGTGAAATGAACTTTTGATGGATTATTTACATCCTCATTAAATTCAATATAACCCTCTCGTTGCAATATTTTCAGACAGTTATAGGCGATAATGATGTTCAGACTAAAAGCAGAACAAAAACCAGCAAGATCGAAATCGAAAACGATATCCTTTCCTCCACCTATTGGAACTTTTAGAAAATTACCTAATGATTGATATACATTTTTAATAACTTGAATCTCGGGGAAATTTAAGTCAATATTTTTTTCCAGCTTTTCCTGGTCATTGGGGGCACAAAGTAATACAGCAAAAGCTTTCTTATCATCGCGACCAGCCCGGCCTGCTTCCTGGAAATATTCTTCCAGCGAATCGGGTGGCTCCATGTGGATAACAAAACGTACATCCGATTTATCGATTCCCATGCCAAAAGCATTCGTGGCAACCATTACACGGGTAAAGGCTGACTTCCATTCATCTTGTCTGTTAGCACGTTCTTCGTCACTTAAACCCGCGTGATAATAACTGGCTGAAATTCCGTTCTTCTTTAGAAAATATGCCGTTTCTTTAGCTTTTTTACGGTTCCGTACATAAATAATCCCTGAGCCGGGAGTGTTATTGATGATCCTTAAGATATAACTGGGTTTGTCCTCTACCTGACGCACAAGATAAGCAAGATTGTTGCGCTCGAAACTTTTTCTCAGAAGATTTGGTTCACTGAACCGAAGTTTCTCCATGATGTCCTGTGCTACATTAGGTGTTGCTGTCGCAGTTAATGCCAGCACAGGCACATTAGGTAAATGATTGCGAAGATCTGCTATTTTTAGGTATGAAGGACGGAAATCATATCCCCATTGGGAAATACAATGAGCCTCATCTACTGTAACCAGGTTCACCTTCATTTTAGGTAGTCTGGCTTTAAATAATTCAGTTCCAAGTCGCTCAGGTGATAAGTATAGAAATTTATAATCACCATAAATGCAATTGTTAAGAGCCACATCAATTTCATCCTGCGTCATGCCTGAGTGGATTGCCATAGCTTTGATTTCTCGTTTAGTGAGATTTTCTACCTGGTCCTTCATTAGCGATATTAATGGTGTTATAACCAGACATAAACCTTCCCGCAACATGCCTGGCACCTGAAATGTGATGGATTTTCCTCCGCCTGTGGGCATAAGTGCAAGTGTATCCTTCCCAGCCATTACAGACCGAATGATGTCTTCCTGCAAAGGTCTGAAGGACTGGTACGACCAATATTTCTTTAGTATATCAAGAAGGTTTGCTTCCACCGGATTTTTCTTCAAAGATAGAAATTTGGATCCTTTAATTTGTTAGTTGAGTGGTGAATCAAAGGATCATGCAGAAATCCCTGGTAAACTATAATGCTTCAGAATCCAAATCTATATAAGGACTTTTTATTGTAGCCTAAACTTATAGGTAATTTTTCCTTGCTGAAAAGGGACGCTAGGCTTTGGTTCAAAGCGTGCTTTCAGGGCGGCCTCGCGTGCTGCACGACGTAAACTTTCGT
>DATBXH010001169.1:0-2232 GCA_036514375.1 Bacteroidales bacterium
AGATATTCTAAACATCTTCCTTCCGAATCGAAGTATTCAGCAAACTCTATCAGGTTTTGACCTTTGAATAATTTCATGTATCCCTTGATTTTGTTGGGTACAAATATATGTATTTATCTAATGACCTCTATTTATGAAAAAAACAAAGTTTATCAAATCGTTTATTTTAAGCGTATTACTTTTTCAGGGTTATTTTAGCGTTCAGGCACAGGACAAACTCATTAATATTTTAGATGAAGAAATCCAGAGAGAAATGAAATGGCTAAAAACCCAGGAAACACCGGCTTATTATCTTGCCTATAGAGTAGATGAAATAACCACCTACTCTGTCACCACATCACTTGGTGCTTTAACCGATACGAGCACTTCGACAGTAAGAATACTTACCATTTCGCTCAGGGTTGGGACCCCCAAACTGGATAATTATCATGACAGTCATCCCCGCTTTTCAATCATCGAATTACCATCATCAGAAGAGCCTTTGGCAGTTAAACAAGTTTTATGGGATGCAACAAAAAACGATTACCAAACGGCTGTTAGTAATTTATCGAATATCAAGGCTAATTTATCGGTTACAGTGGAAGAAGAGGATAAATCCCCTGATTTTAGCGAAGAACAACCAAATGTGTATATCGAACCCTCATTAAAACCAGAAGATATAAAATTCAATACCCAGGAATGGATCGACCGCCTGAAAAAATATTCTGCTGCTTTCCTTAGGGATTCAGATATTTTTAAAGGATCAAGCTATATTTCGTACCAAATAACGCGAAAATACTTTGTTTCGAGCAGTGGCGACAAAATTGCCCAGAACAGTACCGCCACAAACTTAGGGTTTAACGGAACTATCAAAGCAAAGGATGGCATGGAAATGCCTCTTGTAAAAACATATTTTGCCTTTAAACCGGAAGGATTACCATCGGACGAAAGCATTTCAAACGATGTAAATAATCTGGTAAATGATTTAGTTGCTTTAAAAAAAGCCCCTGTTGCCGATCCATATACCGGTCCTGCATTACTCTCCGGAAGAGCTGCCGGTGTTTTTTTTCACGAAATATTTGGCCACCGCATTGAAGGGCAACGGATGAAAAACGAAACGGATGCGCAAACTTTTAAAAAGAAAGTAAACGAACAAGTTCTGCTACCGACCTTAGATGTCTATTCTGATCCGGAACAAACCAAATTTGGTAACCAGGATCTTACCGGGTATTATATTTACGACGATCAGGGAGAAAAAGGACAAAAGGTTTCCATCGTCGAAAATGGGATCCTCAAAAATTTTCTTATGTCCCGCACACCCATTAACGGCTTTCTAAAATCAAACGGTCACGGGCGTGCCATGTATGGCATGCAGCCCGCATCACGTCAATCTAATCTGATCGTGGAAACTACAGATACCAAAACAGAGGATGAAATGAAAAAGGAACTGATCAGATTAGCCAGAGAACAAAATAAACCCTACGGATATTTATTTGACGAAGTGGTTGGTGGCTTCACAACCACAGGACGATACAGTCCGAATGCCTTTAATGTGACACCCACGATGGTTTACAGAATATATACCGATGGCCGGCCGGATGAACTGGTGAGAGGCGTAAACCTCATTGGCACGCCACTTTCCATGTTTTCTCAAATTGTGCAGGCTGGTGGCAAAACAGAAGTCTTTAACGGAGTTTGTGGAGCTGAGTCAGGAAGTGTACCGGTATCAGCGGTTAGTCCAATGCTTCTGGTAAAACAAATTGAAACACAGAAAAAAGCTAAGTCCTTTGAGCGGTCCATTATTTTGCCGCGGCCGGATGAAGAAAAATAAGAAGTTGATAGCCGATAGCTAACTGCTTTATTCAACAGTCTATATAATTTACAGCTAAGAACTAAAAAATAAAAGTAAAACGTTCATTTCAAAACATATGAAGTCATTTATAAAGATCTCTGGCATTTCGTTAATTGTAATCATTTTGATACAGTCAATAGCACAAGCTCAATCCAATGGTGATGACATTATTTTTAAGGCCATGAAGGACGAGCTAAAACGTAATACGACCAGGCTTACTCTCGATAAGTACAAACCTCCTTTTTTTATTGCCTATCAAATATCCGATTTAAAAACACTGTTTATCCGCGCTACATTGGGATCAATTATCCGATCGCAGCAAAGTCAAAACAGACTGAATTATGTAAGATTAATGGTTGGCGATTATTCATTGAACGATGAGAACTTCAGCGGTGGAGGAG
>DATBXH010001170.1:0-2320 GCA_036514375.1 Bacteroidales bacterium
CGCAAATTGTAGTTCTTGAGCCATATTCAAAAGATAAGCTTACACTCGAAGTTCCGAATAACAAAAAAGAAGTACGGATAAAGGGCTATGCTACAGATAAAAGTGCTCTGAGTTTCATAAAAGTGAATAACAAGGACGTTCATTTTAAAAAGGTAAACGGCCAGTATGAGTTTAGCACAAATGTATCCATCGATAGTTTGGAAGCTATATCGGTTACCTCATCTGATACATATAGCAATGTGGAGAAAATGAATTTCAAACTAAAACGTACTGAAATTAATCCGCCCAAGGTTGCCATTATGGCTCCATTAGCCTCAGATAATGGCGAAATTTACCTCGATAACAACGACCCTTCTCTTTATATTGAAGGAAAAATAGCTGACGAAAGCCTTATAAAATCGATACTTATCGATGGAGTAACTGCCAGCTTTAAAATAGACGAACTAAATCCGACTTTTGCAGCAACCATCGATATTAACAACAAAAGTAAATTTGTGGTTACAGCTACCGATATTTACGGAAACGAAAAGCCATATACCTTCACGCTGAACCGCGAAAGCGCTGCATTGCTAGGAAAGAATCCAATGGGCAAAACCTGGGTTGTTTTTGTTGAAAATTCAAATTACCATTCTTTTGCAAGTCTCGAGGGCCCTACAAAAGATGTAACGCTGATGAAAACTGCCCTTGCTAAATACCAGGTAAACAATATTATTCATCGTAAGGATTTAACCAAGGAACAAATGGAGAAGTTCTTCTCCATTGAACTTCGCGATTTAATCCGAAGCAATCGTGTAAACACCCTGCTCATATGGTATGCAGGCCATGGAAAACTTATAAATGAAACCGGCTACTGGATTCCAATTGATGCCAACCGAGACGAAGAGTTTACTTACTTCAATATCAACTCATTAAAAGCCTGGCTACAAACCTATTCGTCTCTCACCCACACGCTTTTGGTAACGGACGCTTGTGAGTCGGGTCCCACATTTTTCCAGGCTATGCGCGCAGCTCTTAAGGAACGCAGTTGCGACGACTGGCAGGCTACCCGCCTAAAATCATCGCAGGTATATTCATCGGCCGGATATGAGCTGGCTCAGGATAATTCTCAATTCACCAAAACCTTTGCAAACCTGCTGGCTAGTAATCCAAATGCCTGTATACCAATAGAAAGTATTGTAATTAAGATTAACTCTGTTTCGGAACAAGGGAATACTCAGCAAAAGCCCAAATTTGGCAAAATTGCAGGATTAACCGACGAAAACGGTACTTTCTTCTTTATTGCAAAAGATAAATAGTAAGGCTCTAATTATTAAACTTTCCAGGTTTTCAAAAACTTGGAAAACTAATTATGGCTTATGTTTTAAAATAACTACAACATGACTTCAAATCGCCCGTCATTCCTCGCTAAGATTATAGGGCGGATTATTTTGTTGGCAATCCTTTTATTTTCGGTTATTTCATCAAATGCTCAAACTTATTTCTTTGATAACTACTCCGTTGAAGACAACCTGGCCAATTCAAAAGTTTATAGTATCCTGCAAGACAGGCAGCATCTAGTTTGGCTTGGAACCCCAAGTGGTGTAAGCATTTTCGATGGAGTTTCCTTTAAAAATAAGACTTCCAAAGACGGACTGGCCGAAAAAGGGGTGTCTACCATTTATGAAGACACACACGGCAATATCTGGCTCGGCCATTTCGATGGCGGAATTACAAGGTTTGACGGTAAAAAGTACGAACCCATCCCAATCAATATCATGGAAAGCAAAAGCATTGTCGCCTTTTGCGAAAACGATAAAGGCCAATTGTGGATTACATCTGAAGGTTCAGGTGCCATTCGTATTGATAACCCTAACGGCCCCATTGAGAACCTGAAATATGAACATTACAAAGGAAAACGGTTAAGCGACAGGGTATATGGTTGCTACCTGTTTAGGGACAAAAAGAACTATTTTATTACAGACGCTGGTGTTAAAGCATTCAATCCAAAAGAAAACAATTTTGACAACTTTAACCTGGAAGGAATGCCCCGTTTTTTCTTAACTACCGTACTTTTTGAAGACAAGGAAAATAATCTATGGGTTGGAACCCAATACGGCGGTCTATATGAATACGTTACCAAGGAAAAACGGTTCAAAATCTATGATATACGGGATGGTTTGTCATCCAACATCGTGACATCCATCGCCCAGGGAAAAGACGGTTCTATTTGGGTTGGAACCTGGGCAGGAATAACTAAAATCGATAAGAATCGCTTGCAAATTTTTAACTCACAGAACGGGCTTTTTGGCGACGTTGTCAATTGCATAAAACCAGATGCCGA
>DATBXH010001171.1:0-5032 GCA_036514375.1 Bacteroidales bacterium
GTAAACTTGCCAGTGCTGAACGAAAAATAATTTAACCCGTTAAATGTTCCAAACCAAAGACCTTCGTGTCCGTCAGGACAAATACATTTTACGTTATCGTGACTTAATGAGGACGGGTCGTCAGTTTCGTGTCTGTAAACCTGGAATTTGTCGTTGGTGCGGTCCCAATGAATTATACCGAAGCCATCTACGCTCAGCCAAAGATTATGTTTGTAATCCTCCACCAGCGCACTTGCTATTCTGGAACGTAAAGGAGAATTCTTGCCAATCTGTTTAAAATGATCAAATTGATTGGAACGGGGGCTATAAAAACTAACGCCGCCGTTATAAGTGCCAATCCACTTGGAATTATCGCGATCAATAAATATTGCCCGCACCGAATTATCACTTAGGGAGGCCGGATTATCCGGATTACTTGAAGACTCTTTTATGCTATAAGTTACCGGATTTACGATGTATAATCCACGCATAGTGCCAATCCAAAACTGGCCATCTTTATCCCTCTCAACTACCCGCACCGATTCGTCAATTTTCGATACAACCGACTGGTAAAAAGGATTCTGACCATGATTCCTTCGTGTGTAGAACTCATTTGTTCCCGGATCGAAAATATATAAGCCTCCTTTTTCGGTCCCAATCCAAAGCGTTCCATGGTCTTCTTCCGCAATTGCATTTATCCAATTGTTGCTTAAAGGATTTTTAATGTTTTTCAAAACATTTTGCGTAGTAACGCGATACCCTTTTTGTTTATCCTTCCTTATCCTGGACAAACCGTTGGATGTTCCTACCCATAAATCGCCATAAGTATCCTGATGAATTGCCCGCACATAATTATCGGCCAGTGATTCGGGATTTTTCGGATCATGAAGAAAATTAATCATCCGTAACGGATGCTGCGATTGAACCAAACTCAGCCCTCCCCGTGTGCCAATCCATATGTTTTTATCTTTATCCTCAAAGATAATGTTCACATTATTGTTGGATAATGACCATGGATTCTTTGGATTATAAGTAATTCTGGTAAAATTATCAGACTCCGGACGATATATACAAACACCCTGGTAAGTCCCTACCCACAGTTGTCCTTTGGAATCAATCAACAGTGAGTTTACAGAGTTGTATATTAGACTCGTAGTATCATTATCCTTATTTTTATAGACTTTTACTTCGTGTGAATCGTATCTGTTAAGCCCATCGCGAGTTCCAATCCAAATGAATCCCTTCGTATCCTGTGTAATCGAAAAAACAGTACTTTGAGATAACCCTTCTTCTACCGTAAGATGGCTAAAAGCAATGTTACCCTGCTGCCCAAAAACAGTTGCAAAATGACCAACCCCAATAATTGTCAGCAAGCAAAAATCTTTGATTGTCAGGGAATAATATTTGGGAATATGCACTGGTTGTACAATATTAATTAGTAGTAATTTGAAGGCAAGTTAAAAATTTTTCTGTTGTGTAACAGCGGTTTTTGTTAAGAAGTAATATTCTTTTGTGCCATATCGGGAACCTCATTTCTGTCTTACAAAAAGAACCGGATTCCATTTCCCTTTCTTTTTTTACCGTTTTTATGTTTAAATCTTTTAACTTCATCAAAAAATTTTGACGACCTATAGATGATCTGCGTATCAGACAAAAAACTCTAACCCTTGCATTACTGATGATTGATGTATTAATTGTGGAAGACCATCCGGTGGTTATTGAAGGGCTGAAGAAACTATTGATCGATTCCGGCCTTGCTAAGCTTTGCGTAACAGCTTCAACCGGGAAAGAATGTAACGCCTATCTCAAAAATTTTACACCCGATATCGTTTTACTTGATATTAATTTGCCGGATATTAACGGGATAGACCTCTGCAAAACATTAAAAACAGAATATCCTGAATTGAAAATTTTAGCCATTAGCTCATTTGGGCAGCGAAGTTACATACTCCGTATGATGGAAAACGGGGCTCTTGGATATGTACTTAAAAACTCATCAGAAGAAGAAATTATCGAAGCTATAAAAAATGTAGCTTCAGGGAAAAAGCATCTTGGATATGACGTTAATGAAATCCTTCACCCTTCCAGGAAGGACGAAAACATTCCGCTACTTACAAGACGTGAGACGGAAGTTTTAAGAATGATTGCAGATGGATTTACGAATCAGGAAATCGCAGACAAACTATTTGTTAGTCCCCTCACCGTAGATAGTCACCGTAAAAATCTGATTATGAAACTTAATGCCCGAAACACAGCAGAGCTCATTAAAATAGCCTTCTTTAAAAAGCTGATTATAGAATAGATTCCAGGAAGCGTTTCAGCGAAACCATAAAAAGTTCAGGTTGGTCCGCCTGTACCCAATGACCGGCTCCGGGAATAATCTCAATTTCGGCTTTCGGAAAATAGGTTTGAATAAGTTCCATTTGTTTTTCAGAAATATAACCAGAGCGTTCACCTTTAAAAAAAATCACTGGAAAATTGTCTATACCCTTTTCTCCTAAAACCTTTTCCAAATAGATTGACCCCATAATCGCCGGCAAAGCTTTTGAAAGTGCATCTATATTCAGCTTCCATGAAAGTGAATTATCGTGATTCCGCGCTACATTCTTCATGATAAACTGTCGTACGGGTGCCTCTGTAATAGTCTTTGCAAGTTCTTTTTCAATTTCAGTCCGGCTTATCATCTTCGAAAAGTCCACAGAAAGCATTGCGTTAACGATATTCAGATGACCGATTACCTGTGGCGAATAACTATCGAGGCTTACATAACTGTCAGGTCCAATGTCGACCACTACAAGTCCGGACACCCGTTCAGGATGCAATGCGGCAAACAGCATAGCTGTTTTACCTCCCATGGAATGCCCTATTAACAAAACTTTACCCAATTTTTCAGAGGAAACAAGTTCGTAAAGATCATCTGCCATTAATGCATACGAATGTTCGGGGCTGTGACCGGACCGTCCATGATTTCTCTGATCCACAAGGTAAACTGTGTAACGACTTGCCAGTGCTCGTCCTGCAGTAACCCAATTGTCAGAAGAACCATATAGGCCATGAAGTATTATAATGGGCTGTCCCTGGCCTATTTTCTGAAAGAAAAGCTTCATGACTCCGGTCAGGGTACGAGTTGTTCCAAATACTTTTTGATGGTGGTTTCAAGCCCCATATATAAAGCATCGGATATCAGAGCATGTCCGATAGATACTTCTGAAAGAAAAGGAATACGCTGGGCAATATATCTTAGATTTTCCAGACTCAGATCATGGCCCGCATTAATGTCCATGCCAAGCGATTTGGCTAATTCAGCTGCTTTTACGAATGGTGTAATCGCAGCTTCACGATTCTTTGGGTATATGGTAGCATAAGGCTCGGTATAAAGTTCTATGCGATCTGTTCCGGTTTTTGCAGCAAATTCAACCATTTTTAAATCAGCGTCCACAAAAATTGAAGTTCTGATACCATTACGTTGAAATTCTTTAACTGCATCAATCAGGAAATCATTATGTTTTAATGTATCCCAACCATGATTTGAGGTAATTGCATTGTGTGCATCCGGCACAAGCGTAACCTGTTCAGGTTTTACCTCCAACACCAAATTAATAAATCTTGCGTTGGGATTACCCTCAATATTAAATTCTGTAGTCACTCTTGGCCTTAACTCACGAACGTCAGCATATCGAATATGTCTCTCATCCGGCCTTGGGTGGACTGTAATTCCTTGTGCTCCAAATTTCTCACAATTAAGCGCAGCCTCTAAAACATTAGGGACATCTCCTCCCCGTGAATTTCTAATAGTGGCTATTTTATTAATATTTACACTTAAACGTATCATTTTTATGAATTCTTAACAATAATAAATACAATTTTTGTGTTAATTTTAGAGTGCAAAGCTAATATCATTTTATCAGATTGTTATCACGCATGTTGTCAAAAGAGTTAATATCGGATGTTATACCAGCTCTGAAAACCTCTGATACGGGTGTTAAGGCTCTCTATTGGATGGATATTTTTAGAATTTCGCACCTCCCTATTGTAAATAATACCGAATTTCTCGGATTGATCTCTGATGCGGATATTTATGATATGAATTCTCCGGACGAAGCTATTGGTAACCATAGTCTTTCATTATTCAGTCCATTTATTCATGAGCACGAACATGTTTATCAGGCTATCGAACTAATTTCCAAACTTAAATTATCGGTCGTTCCGGTGCTCGACGGAGAAAAAAATTATTTGGGAATGATTACCGCCCAACGGTTAATGCAATACATGGGCGATATGTTTGCTGTTAAAAATCCGGGAGGAATTTTAGTGATAGAACTGAATGCGAACGACTATTCGCTAACTCAAATAGCACAGATTGTGGAAAGTAACGATGCAAAAATACTGAGCATGTACATTACTTCGCCGCCTGAATCCCTGAAAATGGATCTGACTTTAAAAATCAACCGTATTGATTTGACTTCCATTATCCAAACTTTCATACGTTTTGATTATACCATCAAGGCCAGGTTTATGGAAGATGATGAGATGGATAATCTTTATACTAACCGTTACGAACAATTTATGCTTTACCTCAATATATAATTGACAAATAATGAAGATTGCTCTTTTCGGAAGAAATTTTAATGAAACCTTTGATTCCATTATTCATAGTCTATTAACCAAGCTTTTCAATAATGGTATAGAAGTATATATTTATCAACCTTTTGCACATTTTCTTAACGATTCTAAAAAATTCTTATTCACTTTTTCAGGATATTTTGATAACTACAAGAATCTGCCAAAGGATATTGATTTTATGATTTGTATTGGTGGTGACGGAACTTTCCTGGAAGCAATTACCTTTATCCGCGATTCGTCCATTCCTCTGGTCGGTATAAATTCAGGACGGCTGGGTTTTCTTGCAAACATATCCGGGAATGAAGCTAATCAGGCTATTGATTACCTGATAACCAAAAATTTTACTATTGAAGACAGGCACATGTTGAAATTTGCATCAGATCGTGCTTCATTCGATGATTTCCCCTATGCACTTAACGAATTTACCATC
>DATBXH010001172.1:0-8142 GCA_036514375.1 Bacteroidales bacterium
TTACATCGTAATTAATTTCTATCAAGCCTCGTCTACTCCAAATTCTAAAAAAAACATCATTCACAATCTCCTCAGCTACATTTCCATTCCTAACCAATCCATATGAGTAAAGACATAAAGTATCATGATAACGTTCAAACAAAATCCGAAACGATTTTTTATCATCACTCTTGATCTTTTCCCATATTTCTTTGTCGGACAAGTTCATTTATAAAAATCTAAAACCAAAATAAATAGCTAACACATATATAACCGATTTAGCAATTGAAGATCCAAAAGTTTTCTCTTTTTTCTACGGCGAGATGTAAATAGTAGTAATAAAAATATATAAAATATTGTTAATTAAACATTTTGAAGTATACCCTTAAACTAATCAGAAGAAAGTAGAATTTAAAAACTCATTTTTTGTAAAGATAATTTTTTGCTTATTATTACAAAATAGTCTTACACTGGCGACATATTTTTGGACCCTGATAAAATTTCAATATTTTGACATCTTATAGCTTTACCAAAACTTTCTTTCCCGTATAGGTCAGGACTTTATCGTAATTTTCAACTGCCTCCATGCCGATACCCTTGTTTTTTGTCACACATATGATATTGAATTTGCGCTGAGCAAGCATACCAGGGAAAGTGCCTTTGCGATCGCTAATGGTCAACATCTTTTTTGTATCATTCCATGTAAAGGTGATAGTGGAATAAACTCCCTTTTCGTAGTTGTAACTATCACCTTCGTCTTCGTACAGGACGAACTTGCCGTCTGCTCCTGCATAAACCCTAATTTCAAGGGTGTCGGCAGCCATTTCGCTAGCGAATTGAACGGCTTTACTCATTGGCAACACGGAACCTGACTTAACAAACAGGGGTATTTTATCAAGCGGGGCATCTGCTTTTATTATCTGGTCACCATTGTAACGTTTTCCAGTCCAGAAGTCGTACCAGACGCTGTTTTTGGGCAGATAAACATTTCTTTCTGTCACATTAGGTTCTGTAACCGGAGCAACCAGCAATGCTTTGCCAAACATAAACTCAAACCGACAATTAACAGCAGTTGTATCGTCGTTGAAATCCATCACCATTGGACGCATCATGGTCGATCCATTTTGAGTAACCTGCCAGGCATCAGAGTAAATGTACGGAAGCAGACGATAGCGCAGTGTAAGCATCTTTCGCATGTTGTTTTCAACCGTTTGTCCGTATCTCCAAGGTTCAGTTTCGGTCATGTATCCATGTATGCGAAAAATAGGGTTAAAAGTACCCCACTGGTACCAACGGATAAGCAGTTCATGATACTTTTCATCAGTGTACTGCAATTTGCCCGGACGGAAAAAGCCTCCGATATCGGTAGTCCAGTAAGGAAAACCTGTTATGGTATAGTTAAGTCCGGCAACAATCTGGCGTCTGTAAGTTTCCCAAGTGCCACCTATGTCGCCCGACCAGTTTATAATGCCATACCGTTGTTGACCAAGGAATGCAGAACGGGTAAGGATGCAAACCCGTTTTTCTGCCGAGGTTTTGCGTTGACCTTCGTACACTGCTTTGCTCACCATGTATGGGTATGTCAAACGATAGAAATCGCCCAATCCGGCATAGGTTTTTTCGCCTTTCAATGCGTCGTTTTCCGGCTCAACGGCATCCATCCACCAGGAATCCACTTCGTTGGCAAACATATTCCGGTTTAATGTATTCCAGTAGGTTTCCCTGGTTTCAGGGTTAAAATAGTCCAGCCACTTACTGTTTGGAATGTAAAGATTTTTAGCAGTATATTCCCTTCCAAGAGACGAATTCCTGTCTGGGTTCGACCAAATTGAAATGCTAAAATGAGCGTTCAGGTCATGCAATTCCTTTATAAAACCTGCAGGGTTTGCATAATTGACCGTGTCAAATTGAGGTACGCCCCAGCCTCTGTTGCTCCAATACTGCCAATCTTGAACAATCACATCCATTGGGATGTTTCGTTTGCGAAATTCCTTCACCGTTTCCACCAACTGATTACCCGAAGTATAGCGCTCGCGGCACTGCCAGAAACCATAAGCCCATTGCGGGAACATGGGGACATTGCCCGAAAGTTTACGATAAGAAGCAATTACCTCGTCGGCTGATGGACCATAAAACACTATATAATCGAGCAGTTTAGCATTTGGGGAACGAAATGTAGTGATGTTTTCTTTCAGACGCCACGAAATTCTGGGCTTGTTACTCGATTTACAAATCAGTTGCACTGTATGTTCGCCGGCCTTTAAGTCTACAAATGCGCTCACGGTTGGTGGGAGCCAGAAGTTACTAAAATCGATGCAGGATTTGCCGTCGATAGCTACATAATGGTGGTTGTCCATATCGCCCAGATCGAGGAAGATGGAATAAACACCATCTACAGGAACCTGAAACTTCCCGTTGTAAAGCGATTGGTTTTGAGAGACCTTTTGAGTTCCCGAAGTGGTAGTAACCTCGGCCATCTGTTTATTTCCCTGTGCAGGTTGGTCATGCTTCTCGAGCGTTACGTAATTGTCGTTCGGATTAAAATCCGTAAGGCCATATTGATGCCACATCACACCATAGCCTTTGTCCGAGTATACAAAAGGTATGGCGATCTGAGAGTTTACCTGGGTTAAACGACGTGTTACCCCTTTAAGATTGTAATGACCGTCCTGGAATTGTCCGAGTCCGAAAAGAAACTCGTCCGAAGGGGATTCGAAGCTTTGTTCTGCTTCATAGCAAGGTTCACCCATCACGGTTCCGGCAGTGAGTTTGCGAGATCCGGGTTTTTCATTCAAAAAAACTTCTCCGTTGCTGTTCGAGTATGAAAGGTTTCCGGTTTGCTTATCGAGCTTCACCGTTATATTGCTTGTTTTAATTTCCAGTATCGAACCTACATCGATAACCTTAAACCCTGGAACTTGGGCAGGTTCTGTAAAAACCAACTCAGGCATTGATGTTTCGGTCTCTTTGAAAAACTTAACCCTCACTGCATTGTCAGCTATAGGATAAATGCCAAGTGTGCCTTCGGACAGGTTAACAGTAACACCATCCTTGGCTTGTTCAAAGTTTTTAACAGTCTGTGCATGGCAAAGGACTGACAACAGGCTGATGATAAAAATGTATAGGAATCTCATAAAGGGTTATTCTTTGTTGAAAATCCAGTAATCAAAGTTGAATAATTCGCGACCTGGGGTGATATTCTGTCCATTAAAGTAAAAATAAACATTGTGAGTGCCTGTTACTTCACGGTTTAGCTTGGTGGAGAAATTTTTGAAACTTTCCCATCCTCCCGTACGCGGAACATTAATGGAAGCTATTACCGGGCCGGCAACACTGTCGAGCCTAACCTCTAAAATACCTCCGTCTAACCCTGCTGCCAGCGATGCTGAAAAGGATTTGGGTGACTGGGTGCCAAAATTTACTTCACGTACTTTAATGTATCCTTTCATTCGGGTACTTGAAACATATACACCAATTTTACTGTTCTGGGATATTGAACATTTTTGCGACCATGCCATCGTTTCAGCTTCAACCCTTTTGTATGGGTCGATATAACCTACCGGTTTAGGCCCTTCATTGGTCATGGAAACTGAAGGAATTGTTCCGTCCGGGTTGTAATTGAATTGTTCTACACAAGCTGCCCGTCCATAACTCCCACCGCCAGGCAATAATCCTGTATGATAGAAAAGATAAGAATTGCCTTTGTAGTCAATAATTCCACCATGGTTGGTAAAACTGTTTGTTTTTTGATTTTCCATAATTTTCCCCTGATATTTCCATGGACCAGTTGGACCATTGCTTGTAGAATATGAAAGACACTCGACACCTTTTCCCATCCCAGAAAACATCATGTAGTAAATACTATTTCGTTTATAAAACCATGGGCCTTCAACATACATATCTTTATTTGGGTTTTCTGCACTTCGGTTTCCTCTGACTCCACCAAAGGATTCTACACTAAGGGGAACGTTAACTATATCTCCAGAATAGGAAATCATGTCTTTATTAAGCTTTACGTAAAACAGGCTGCTGTTTCCCCAATAGAGATAGGCCTGTCCGTCGTCATCAATCCACACGGTGGGATCAATATTGGACCAACTGCCGTTAATTATCAGAGGTTTTCCAAGTGCATCCTTAAATGGCCCGGTAGGACTATCCGAAACAGCGACGCCTATTGCCATATCGTTTTTAACACTTTGAGCACAGATATACCAGTAAAACTTCCCGTTACGCTCGATGCATTGGGCTGCCCAGGCACGATCGCGTGCCCAACTAAAGGTTTCAAGCGAGATTGGGGAACCATAATCGGTCCAGTTTACCATATCGGTGGTTGATAACACACGCCATTTGGTCATGTAATAAAAATCAAAACCAGGGATGTCATCGCCAACATATACATAAAGGGTCCCGTTATAGACCATTGGTGCAGGATCAGGTCCAAAGTGGGTCTGCATAATTGGGTTATCGGCTTTAGCGTTGAAAGATAATATTATAGTCAATATAAGTATTGCTAATGCTGAAACTTCTTTTTGTGTTTTATTTATCATGGCCCAAATTTTATAAATAGTTGATTATGTTCAAAAATGACCGTAAAAGTCTATTTTATTAAGGTGAATTTATAAAGTAGAACTCCGTGAACAGGTACTTGAAGTGCTAATTTACCATTTGGGGTTTCAAGTGTTGCAATGTTTTTCTGGCGCCACAAGTCACGGACTACAAATTTTCCTTTTATACCAAGTTTCTCAAAGTCTTTATAAGAAAGGTTGGCTATTTCAAGACCAAAATTGCAGAAACCAACTGCACGGCTCCCATCTTCCAGTTCTTTTACATAAATACGCAATTCTCCTATGGTTTGAACGCACGTAGCCTGTTTCCCAAGTGGGTCCTGGTTAACTTCGATTACTTCATCGTTTGTGAGCAGGTTAAGGGTAAAATCGTCCAGCTTTTCCATATCGCATCCGATAAGGAGCGGAGCCGAAAAGAGGCTCCATAAACTGATGTGCAAATATTGCTCGTCAGGTTTCAATTTGCTCATATGAGGATTTCCCCAACCAACAGTGCCTACAACAAGCATATCCGGATCGTTCCAGTTTCCCGGTTTAGCCCATTCTGCAGATTTATCCTGATCAAGGACGATACCTTTTACGCTTGCCCAGGTATCAGTAATATCATTGGTTGTGCGCCAGCAATTGCCATAAACAGAGTCGCCCCACTTCCAAACGTCGGACATGTCGTACTGACATAAGCTGTAAACAATGTCGCGAGGTTGCTGGCGAAGGTACTCTCCCATAAGCTTATAGGGTTTAATGGCCGTAGCAAGCTGTCCGCCTCCGTTATACGACAATGACGAAACCTTATTGGGATCGTTATCGGGTAACCCATTGATAACGTTTCCATAGCTGCACCAGTCGTATTTCAGGTAATCAAAGCCCCATTTGGAGTAGCTTTCTGCATCCTGCTTTTCGTACCCGTAACTTCCGGCGCAACCTCCGCATGTCCAGGGGCCGGGGCTGGAATACAGGCCAATTTTCAATCCAAGGCTATGTACGTAATCTGCAAGAGATTTCATATCGCCAAAACGGGAGTTGGGAATAATATAACCGGCATCGTCGCGGAACTTGCCTCGTAAAGATTGGTCCTTCGAGTCGCGGTGATTTTCCCAGAAATCATCAATATTGATGTATGTCCAGCCATGGTTAATAAGCCCGCTTTTTACCATAGCCTCGGCAGCGCGTTTAACCTTATCGGCCGAAACCTCTTGCGCAAAACAGTTCCAGCTGTTCCAGCCCATGGGTGAGGTCAGCGCTATACGGTCGCCACAAACTATCCGTAATTTCTTTTCTGCTTTTCCTTTGGCATTTTTAGCCCCTAGTATAACCTCGTAGGTTCCTGCTTTAGAAAGAGTACCGGTTATGATACCGGTTTGAGTGTCGATGTTTAATCCTTTTGGTAAATCTTTAGCTGAGAAGCTCATAGGCCGGTCGCCGGATGCAGCCACCATAAATTGGAAAGGTGAACCAGGACGGACACCGAATACCTTGGCACAGTTGATTCTTGGCAAAGCCGAAGGTTTAGGCGTAAGAATATATGGCTCGCTGGCCACCGGGTTATATGTTTTTAAAGTAGTAACACCCATGACTTCAAATTTTGCGTCAACCCAATCAGCATGGTCATAATAGTTACCATTTCCACCATCAGATACTACCAGTTCCAGCTTTTTCAATCCGGTAAGATTCACCGAACATGATCTGGCTGAATCGCCAACCCGCATCCTGCCGCTCGACCAAATTTCTTTACCGTCACCATATATTTCAAATTCTACTGCAGCATCGTGGCCGGTAACTTCATCATCGATGCCCACTTTTGCGGTAAATCCAGTAGCTTTTCCTTCAAGTAGGATTAGTAACGAACTTACCGAATGTGTAGCAAATCCCCGTTCGTAAGTCTTCCCGGCAATAGTAAGCGTCTTATTGTCAATCGATTTGTTTTTCATTGGTACGCCCCATCCCTGAGTAGCTGCACTCAGGTCCAGTTCGTCGAGCCATACAGTCTGGGCATGAAGAGTTTGTCCCACTAAGCTAAGAAATATAGTAAAGCCAGCAATAAATGCTAGTTTAATGTTGACTGTTAGTTTTATATATGTTTTTTCAGAGGTGTTTTTCATATAAATGACTTAATGATTAATCCTGAAGTATATTCAATGTGTAACTAAACTGACTATCGTCTGACCAAACCTGATACTTCTCCAAAGGACGTGGGCCACAACTTGCCGAACCAACACCCATTGTTTTTGTTGAAAGGCAGAAAACAGTTGCAGTGCTTGCTGGCAGGTCAATTTTATATTCAACAGGGTCCATTTGCTCGTCTGTATGAGGTAATGCTGAGAATTGCATCATGTTTTCGTCGGCTTTTACCAATAAGGATGGCATATTTTTCCCGACAAACTTCAACCAACGAACATCTTCGTGGTTACCTCGTTCCATTGGCTTCTCATATTCATACTGATTATTTACATCCAAATTGTAAATACCAACTTCCTGCGCATTTTTTCGGTCGGAATAATTTTCAATTGGGCCACGGCCAAAGTATTTGGCCTGGTCTAGTTTCTTATCCAGCAACATCCTTACCCCTATGCGGGCAAGATTAATACGCATTCCAAGAAACTGGACTTTATTATCGACCTTGATTGAACCATCTCCCTTAATCAGATAACAAGCAGTATGGTATGCACCAAACCCTTCCTTACCATCGGCCTTTACCGTTACTGTAACTTTAACAGATGTATTATCAACTGTTTCGGCTTTAATGTCAACCAAAGAATAAGTCATTGCATTAACGCCATATCTGTTCCATACCCTATCTGCCCACCAATCATCGGTTTGGTGTGGGGCACGGTACAAATAAAGCTTTGGTGAACCTTCGTCAGCCAATACATTTATGCTATTTCTTTCAAGCTGAGTCAAATAACCATTCTTCTTGTTGAAGGCTACGGAAAACCCATTGCCGGAAATTTTTATTATCTGGTCATTCTGACTTAGTTTTACAGCCTGTGTTACCTTGGGTTCAGAAACTGGCATTGTTTTTACCGGTAATTTAAACTGTTCTGAGGCAATCTCAAAGCCTTTATCGGCCCACAAAGTTTTTTCCTTCTGTACGTAAGAAATCCGCAAGAAGTATTCGGCTCCTGGTTTTGGATGTTCAATTTTGTAAGGGATAGTGGACCATCTTCCACTGCGGGGGGAAATATGCGGTATTTGGAATGTGCCCCTTTCTATCCCAATTCCATTTTCTGTCAGGCTCCATACCCCTTCAAACCCATCAAGGGAGATAAACTGGAATTTATTATTTATCCATACACTGCCTATTTCAGGTTCGTTCAAATTAGTACTGATCCACTGGAATGCTTTTTTCATTTCAGGATAATGAGGTTTAACGTGGCTTCCCTCAGTGGCGCGGTCATACGAAACAACACCTTTGTGAATAAAATAATGATCGTTGGGAGCTTCGCCAAAGCCTCCGCCATAGGCCAGGATCGGATGTTCGGGATTGCGCCTGTTCCATAATGCCTGGTCCTGGTATTCCCAAATAGCGCCACCCAGTATCTCGGGGTTATTATCAAATACTTCAGAATAATCTGATAGTGAACCCATAGAGTTAAACATA
>DATBXH010001173.1:0-3563 GCA_036514375.1 Bacteroidales bacterium
CTGTTTTTAGCTGCAATCCGATAATTCCAGTTCTTCAACAACATCTTTATTCAGAAGACTTCCGATAATTCTTTTGGGAGGAAGCGGTTCCACCCTGATAAGTGTCGGTGAGGCAAGGATACCCTCCTTAATAGTCATTTCCGGGTTTTTCAGGATATCAATCACTTCCAGTGTGTAGCATGAATCAAACTTTGAATTCAGAAGATGATTCAATTTATCCACCGATTCCAAATGTCCCCTTGATTTTTCGATGATATAGAGCCTGAGTACAATTTTTTTATCATTCATGTTATTCCAGCTTTTTATACATTAAGAATACTATAAACAAGTTTTAACAATTGCTCACTATCCAAAGGTTTTTGAACAATTTCGAAAGCTAAGCCCATCGAAGCGGCCTTTTCCAGTTCGATAAAAAAGTCTCTGTGAAATGCAGTGAAGATATAGACCAAAACGGTTTGGTTGAATTCACGTATATGACGCAATGTTTCCACACCATCCATCTTTGGCATTTTCAGGTCCAGAAAAACAAGGTCAAACGGATCCTTTTTCAGTTTTTCTATTCCTTCCATCCCGGATTCGGCTGTTTCCACTTCGCATTTGGATCCTTCGAACGTGAGTGCAAAGGATTTGCGGATTGCTTTTTCATCATCAATAACCAATACTTTTTTCTTCATACGAACTTAATTTATCCTGTTTTAACGTTTGGGGAATGTGATATGAAACCTTGTCCCCTTGTTTATTTCAGTTTCCAGGCTTATTTTGCCATCATATTCTTCCACGATGCTTTTGCATACCGAAAGTCCCAGCCCTGTTCCTTTCCCAACATCTTTGGTGGTATAGAAAGGGTCGAATATTTTTGGAATGACATCCTCTGGTATACCAGTGCCGTTGTCGCCTATGATCAGATGGCACTGGTCGGAATCCTGAAAAGCCTGAATCCTGATTTCTTTGTCTGTTCTGGATTCGATAGCATCAATCGAATTTTTGAGAATGTTTGAAACCACCTGCTGCAGTTTGTTTGCCTGTATGTGGAAAGGAGGCAAGTCCTTTTCGGTTTCTACGGACAAGTCAATATTCTTGAGCAAATGGGCAAAAATGGTGCAGACACGTTTTATAACGTCGTTCACATTTGCAGTTTCCTTTATCTCCTTCTCAGATATTCCGGACGAAACATAAGAGTAAGTAAGCAAATTACTAACAATTTCGGCACAACGCTTCGCCTCGAATATCAGATCGTCCAGCACCTCGACGAGTTTTCCGTCCTGTGGAACGTTTCGTCTGCAATATTGGGAATAGTTAAGAATTCCTGTGATCGGGTTGTTTAATTCGTGCGCCACACCTGCGATAAGAGTTCCCAGCGCACTCATCTTTTCCGATTGAACCAGCTGAGCTGTGCGCGCCTTTAATTCTTCGTTAAACCTCTCCAGTTCCTCATTTTTCTGCAATAACTTTTCTTCGTTTCTTTTCCGTTCGGTAATATCCACGATTGTACTCAGAATCATCAGTTTGTCCTGGCTGCGTAGAGGAGTTAGTCCAATTTCAACAGGAATCTCATGTCCTTTTTTATGCAAACCGAACAAATCTCTTCCAATGCCCATGGGTCTGGTTTGGGGGCTTCGATAAAAAGAGTCGCGGTGATCCAAATGATTGGTTCTAAACCGCTCGGGCAACATGGTTTCGATCGGTTTACCAATCAGCTCGCTTCGTTCATAGCCAAACAATACTTCTGTCTGACGGTTTACCAACCTGATCAGTCCATGCTGATCCGTTAAAACAATGGCATTAGGTGAGGACTCTACCAGGGACCTGAACCTTTCTTCACTTTCTTTTATCTGAAGCTCCCTTTTTGCTTGTTCAAATATTTCCTGTTTATCGCTTTTGCCTGTTGTGCTGCGGGAATAGTTTTCATTCCGGGTTTCTTTTTGCATGTCCGGAACTTTTTTATTCTCCTGGACATTCGCATCGGGTATATTTTCGGTTAGTTTACCTGAACCCGCATAGCCTCCTAAAGTTCTTAATTCAGTGATGGCAGTTATTAACTGAATAGCGCCAGCCACGGAAATGCCGACTGCAGCTGTCCGTATTAAAACACTTAACCAATGAATCTGGTACCAGTAAAATAATACATTAGAGAGATAAGCTGCTCCGCAAGCCAATGTTAGAATGCCAACAGGGTACACTAATGACTTTAGCCGGAATAACATTTTTTGTCCGGGCAGCACGGCCAGCATGGTGAAAGCTGTCACTAACAAGGTAAAACCAATAACCAGGTCTGAGATGAAGTCAAACCAATTGTGCATCCCCAATCCGGTGCTTTCACCGGTAACCGGGTATACACGTAACGACAACCACAAAATTTGCTGGAACCATTGTGCTGACATTTGTCAATAACTTTTTGACAATAAATACGGAAACAAAGTGTCGTACATTTTCTGAAATAAAGCGTGCGAGAGCATTTACGTCATTATCACTTCTGTTAGCCTATTTAACAAATGCTGCCAAACAAAGTTTATTTTCCGGGAAAAGTATAAAGGGGTATAAGATGGTGCACAAACAAATGGCGTAAAAATTTGTTAGCACTACTTGAATCAAGAAATCAGTTTTATAAATAAATGAAGAATTTAGGTATTTTTAAAAAGGGAATCCCGGTATCCGTTTCTTTAAGCCCTGATATAGAAGCCGAAAACATTCAACCAAGAATAAAGCCAACAAAAAAAAGATTATTCTTTATTTCTTTCCTGGCATTGATAATTGCATTAATAGTCAGTTTTATTGCCAGGTTCTTAGTATACCTGATAAATTTATTTACCAACATAGCATTTTACGGAACTTTCTCGATGACTTACCATAGCCCTGCCCATCATTCTTTAGGTTGGATTGTAATTATGATTCCGGTTATCGGAGGAATTATTGTAGGATTGATGGCACTGTATGGGTCAAAAGCTATTCGGGGACATGGTATTCCCGAAGCCATGGAACAAATTTTAACCAATCAAAGCAAGATAAAGCCTTCCATTACATTTTTGAAGCCACTCTCAGCAGCAATCTCTATTGGTACTGGTGGACCCTTTGGTGCGGAGGGGCCCATTATAGCTACCGGAGGAGCTTTGGGATCTACCATCGGACAATTGCTGAGTATTTCTTCTAACGAGCGGAAAGTATTATTAGCTGCCGGTGCTACAGCTGGTATGTCGGCTATTTTTGGGAGCCCTATTGCTGCAATTTTTCTCGCCATTGAGCTTTTATTGTTCGAATTTTCTCCCCGTTCTTTTATTCCGGTGACATTGGCCTGCACAACCGGTGCCGCAGCACATTATTTATTGTTTGGTTCAGGTCCCGTTTTCCCTATGAAGGGAATCATTTTACCCTCCGGTGCCCTGGCAATCACTACCTATGGTGTCATGGGAACCTTGATAGGTTTGCTTTCGGCATTTGTAACAAAGATTGTTTATCTGATTGAAGATACCTTTGAAAGGATATCTGTCCATTGGATGTGGTGGCCTGCTATTGGTGGCTTGTTTGTTGGGCTGGTTGGATTTTATGCACCACGAACCTTTGGAGTC
>DATBXH010001174.1:0-4819 GCA_036514375.1 Bacteroidales bacterium
TAAACCACTTCACTTTGGATACACCCGAATGAAAGGAGGAAATGGAAGATTAGATTATACCCCATGGATTAATGCATTTGTTTATCCAGAACCAGATGCAAAGGCAATTGAAGTTCCTATTGTAATATTGGCTGATTTAAATTCAGCCTCATTGTCTGAGGCGGTTGTAATGGCAATCAAAGCATTGCCCAACAGTACCTTTGTTGGAGAAACTACTTGGGGAGCTACTGGTCCTTTAACAGATGAAGAGGTATATAATGATGGACAATTTAAAATCAATGATTTTCTCACTGTACTTACTTCATCATGTTCTTTCAAATATGTAGATGGTAAAATTTATGAAGGTATTGGATTTTCACCAGATATTTCGGTTCCTTACAATTCATCTGCTATCAGCAATGGAAAAGACATCCAATTAGAAAAAGCGATAAGTATTTTACAGAATGAATAACAATAATTTAAAATATCTTTTGACAAGACAATCTCATTTTTACTTTTGAATAATTCGGCACTATTTATAAAGGTCCCCACATTTTACACTTGGTGTCTCACATGAACATTATCAATTCCAAGACGGATTTACTCCACAGTTTTATGTATATTTCAGGTATTATTCGTTAACAATTTCTATAACGATGCTAATGGGATAGCTACCACTACGGAACGGCGCTATTACCCCTTGGAACTCACAGGTTGACCTGAAATTTATCCAGGATGTATTTATGGATTTTGGAAAAAAACGCAATACACTCGAGTTTAGCCTGGACGTAATCAATTTCAGTAATTTACTGAATCATAACTGGGGTGTAAAAAAGACGGTAAACAGAAGACAGTTACTTCATTTACAGTATTTTAATAGACCCAATGGCACTCCGCGCTTTAGTTTCCCATATTTTGATTCGGCCAATAAAATTCCCTTAACTAGTTCGTTTAGCGATGATCTGAGCATTGCCTCCCGCTGGCAGTTACAGTTCGGTTTAAGGTATATTTTTTAATACTACAAGGTTGTTGCCATTATTTTCCAGATAATTCTCTCTTAAAAAAACAAGCCTGACAGGTTTTCGAAACCTATCAGGCTTTGACTTTTAAATCCATGCTTTTTCAGTGAGTGCAGGAAGCCTTACCTTATTTCTTAAGAAAGCTGGTATGGGATCGTTCCGCGTTGCTCTTGTTCTCTTCTTCCAGCAATGACCATAACTTTTCGAGTTTAGGTACCAGCACGATATCGGTTCTCCGGTTAAATTTCCGGCCTTCCATTGTTTTATTTGAATAAGGCGGGTGGTACTCCCCTCTTCCGGAAGCTATAATTCTTCCCGGTTTAATACCATCATCAATCAAAATTCGTGTCACGTTGGTAGCCCTGTGAACACTCAAATCCCAGTTATCTTTAAATCTGCGGTTATTTATGGGTACGTCGTCCGTGTGACCTTCCACCATAATTTGAATGCTTTTGGTCTTAAGCACATCAGCCAGTTTACTAAGCGCTGCTTTGCCCCTTTCGTTCACTGCATCCTTACCTGTAGGAAACAAGAGTTTTTCGTACATGGAAACATAAAGTTCACCGTTTCGTTCCCTCACAGAGAGTTCACTTGGAGCAAATGATTTGAGCGCCTCTTGTATTTGCCTGGAGGTACTGGTCATTTCCTCCCGCTCCTGTTTTACCATCTTTTGCAACCTATCGAGCGACGTCTGGGCTTTATCCAGTTTCCTCTGCTTCTCGTCCAGGCGCTTGCTGTAATTTGCCATCTGAAGCATGAGGCTATCGGAGAGCTTGGTAAGAGCGAAGTTTTTTGCTTCCAAAACAGAGTCCTGCTCCCTGTACTTTTTTGCTTCGTTTTGCGAAGCAGTGAATTTCTCAACAGGAACACAGGAAGTCACCAGCCATAAGCAGGCTGATACCTGAATTATTGTTCTGATTGTTCTCATGGGTTTCATGGTTTTATTGTTTATGTTGATAATTTAGAATGTAAATTAGTGACGGCAATGCGTCACATGAATTCAGTGCTCTATATTGATTTCGAGGAAGATTCACCTCATCAAAACTTATCATATCTTTATGATAATCTCGATGTTAATATCAAACAACTTTACATATTTAATGTTTAATCACCGATAATAAATCGTCCTGCCATCCCACCAACTCTTGCATAACGGATGACAGGTATAGTAATTGTGCAGATTATAAAAAAAGTGAATAAAAGAGTGATAACTTTGAAATATAAAACTACATCATGATTCAACGGATAAAAACATTTCTTGGCATTAACAAAGGGATCACAGGGCTATTGGTGATGGTTGTCCTGGTTGGACTCGGCGAAAAAATGGCAGAACGCTTTCTCCCTTTATACCTTACTGCCCTGGGAGCTTCGTTGTTGGTTCCCGGTCTTTTGAACGGGCTGGATGTGTTTTTGTCCGCAGTTTATTCCATACCCGGTGGCTGGTCTACCGCAAAATATGGCTATAAAAAGTCTTTATTGATGTTCAACATCATGGCAATGGTGGGTTATATCATTGTCATTCTGATTCCGAATTGGATTGCCGTAATTGTCGGTTCGTTTTTCTTCCTTTCCTGGACAAGCCTTTCGCTGCCTGCAGCCATGGAACTGATCCGTGGTGAAGTACCCAAGAATAAACAGGTGATGGGGGTTTCGCTTCATTCTTTGGTGCGAAGGATTCCCATGGCACTCGGCCCGATTATCGGAGGTGTACTAATTGACCGCATGGGAATTACGGCAGGTATACGCATGGCCTTTGTATTGGCACTAATTTTGGGAATCATCTCAACCCTTATTCAGCAATTTACATTAAAGAAGGACGCTCCGCAGGGCGATGGTCATGCTGCATTTATTTCGCTGACAAAGTTTCCGTCAGGTTTACGATGGCTGCTAGCCAGTGATATCCTTGTGAGATATTGTGAACAGATGCCTTATGCTTATATTGCGATATGGGCTGTAAACACTGCCGGAGGAGCGGGCGTAACGGCATCCCAGTTTGGTGTGCTTTCGGCGATCGAAATGATGGTGGCATTATTGGTTTATGTCCCTGTGGCGTATTTTGCAGACCAGATGAATAAGAAACCATTTGTTGTCATCACGTACCTGTTTTTCACCTTATTTCCTTTAACACTTTGGTTTTCCACGAGCTTCGCATTACTTGTCATTGCATTTGTCATCAGAGGGTTAAAGGAATTCGGAGAGCCCACCCGCAAATCACTTATCATGGACCTGGCTCCCGAAGGTCAGAAACCGGTTTATTTCGGCAGTTACTACTTTTACCGTGATGTCATTGTAACCGGGAGTACCATTATAGGCGCATTTCTGTGGGAAAAAGTAACCCCGGCAGCCACGTTTATTGTTTCTACGCTCTTTGGGCTGGCCGGGACTACAGTTTTTGCAATTTGGGGTAAAAACCAAAACTAATCTTTATCCTTTTCGTCTTTTTCCTTCTTTTTTTCTTCTTTCTTTAAGACCTTGCCAGCGTTATCCAATACAAGTTCATACTCGGCTTTACTTTTTTTGGCTTCCATTTCATAGGTAACTACACCTTTGGCATCAGTAGCCTTCTCTATTTCGTCCAACTTATAACCTGGAAAGTCTTTAGCCAGTGTTTCCTTTGCGCCTTGTGGAAGTTCAGATTCCTTTATTTCCACTTCTGTTTCAAGAAGGGTGCCGTTTGCGTCATATAAAACAGACATCTCACTGCCATTAAGTTTAAATTCTGCTTCAAATTCTCCTGGTTTTTCAATGTCCCATTTCACTTTCTGCGCGCCTGGGAACTTTGCTGCAAACGCTGACTTTGCTGCTGCCGGAATTTCATCTTTTTTCTCCTGTGCCATAACTCCCAGAACCAAACTGGCACAGAACGTTACCATCAATAATTTCTTCATGTTTTTGAATTTAAAAGTTTTGTATATCAAAGTTAACCGGCGAATTGGTAGAAATTTGGGAATTATAACTGATTATCATAGCGTAATGTATTATTCTTATCCTTTTTCTTTTGATTTCCGAAGTTATAGCTAAAGCCAAGGTAAATAATACGGGCACTGCGTTTGCGGTACTCACGTCTTTGAAGTTCAGGAGTATCAATTAGCGAATTGTTACGCAAAGAATTGAACAGATCGGAAACTGTCAAAATCAAAGCTGCATGCTTGTTGAAGAGCTCCTGCCGTAAGCCTGAATTCAAGACAAAGGAAGGTAACCGCTTTCCCTGCGGAGTAAGTCTTTCGCCTGAATAGTTGGATGAAATCTGCCATACCGTGCTTTTCGTCAAATTAATGTTGACATTGGCGCTGGTGATAAAAGAAATATCAGCCTTATTGGTGCTGTATCCAAGTTCTGAAGCATCGATAACATTGTAGAACACATTCGAGCTGATACTGATATTGGCAATCTTTCCCACACCGGTACTTAATATTAATTCGAGGCCTGCCGATGTATTTCTTGACAGGTTCTGGAGGGATGAAATGATGGTATCGCCGCTGACCCTGGCAATGGAGGTGATACCATTGAGATTATACCGGTAATACAGGGTTGAAATGAATGTAGTGGATTGTTTTTTAAACTGATATCCAAATTCAAACGAGTGAATATCTTCGGGTTTCAAATAGGGATTTCCCACACGAATATTCAGCATATCCTGATATTCCGGGAACGGATTCAGTTGTTCATCTTCAGGCCTGTTGATACGGTGGCTGTAATTGAGTTGCAACTCATGCGGACCCTTAATTTTGTATGTTAGGTGCAACGAAGGATACAACCGGGAGTACTGGCTGTTTATCACCATATCTTTTGAAACCAGGTTAGCTTTGGTATTGGTTTGT
>DATBXH010001175.1:0-3213 GCA_036514375.1 Bacteroidales bacterium
CGCCTACCTTTTGGCCATTTAAACTCATTTCGAACTGGCCAAGCCCCGAAATATATGCAGTTGCATATTTTACCTGCTTGTCCGATTGAAATTCCTTTCGAAATTGAGGAAGGAGATTCCTGGTTTTTGCCTGAACGTCAGCAGTCTTTAAACCTTTGTAATTCTCTATATTCAATTCAGGCATCGTAATCCATTGGGCACGGCCCCAATCGGCTCGTGAGAGGAGCCCCATTTGCCAGGAAGCAGTTTCACTCCAATCGGATTCTTTGCTATCCTGGTTCCATACTTTTACCTTCCAATAATATTTTTTGTTTGGTTCCAATTGTTTCCCCTGGTATTCAACTTGGATGGATTCGTTGGATTTAATTTTTTTTGTGTCCCAAACATTGCCTTTGTCAGAAGTAAGTGTTTCCGGGTTATCTGCCACAATGATTCTGAAAGCTGACTGGGTTTGATTTTTCAAATCTGAAGCAAGTTCCCAGCTAAGCCTTGGGTGATCGGTTTCGAGACCTAATGGGTTTATTTCGTATTCGCATCTTGGATTCATAACTGTTATAACCCGTTGACCGCAAGAATTGTTAAAACAGGACAAAAGCACCAAAACAATTAAGAACAATGTTTCTTTAATCATAAGATTATTTTTTAGTACGGCGACATTATATGAGATACAGCGATTATCCGGTAGAGTCTGGCTAATTTATGGTGCAATATTATGATAAATTAGGTGAACTATTCTTAAAAAGATGATCCGGATACCATAAAAAATGATGGGAATAGGTATAAAATATCTGTAAACGATCGGACTTAAAATAACAGAAATACCACAAAGGATTAGTAACGAGGTTGGTAAAATTTATTATATCGCTTATTCAGTTACGTCTGAATTCGGAGAAGCAGTAGTGGTCAGTTTGTACCAAACACATCTTTTTCTGAATACACCCCTCCTTTTACAATGACATCCCTAAGATTGTTTTTATCAACTATTACGGGATCAATTAAGTATGTTGGAACTTTAACCAGGCCATTAAAAATTTCATTATTAATATTTTCTATTTTTTTATGAGTTGCAATTTGCATAGCCATTTCAGCTGCTGAATATGCCTGTTTCTTAAATGATTTGAAAACGGTAATTATCTGGGTGCCTTCCGCTACCCTTTTACAGGCAGATAATTCGGCATCGAGGCCTGTAACCGGTACCTTTCCGGCTAAATTGTATTCTTTCAGGGCTTGTATGACTCCAGTGGCTAAACCATCGTTGGAACTCATGATGACATCAGGCACTATTCCGGACAGATTTAAAACTCTTTTTGTTTCTTCATAGCCTTCTTCTGCTGTCCAATCTGCATAAATATTATAGATAACTTTAATTTTTCCCTCATTTACCAAAGGGAAAATTACTTTCTCCTGTCCGGTTTTTATTAACACCGCATTTCTGTCTGCCTTGTCGCCTCCCAGTAAAACATAATTACCCTGAGGAACGAGTTTTGTCATATAGTCAGCCATTAGCGTTCCGCCTTTACCATTATCCGCACTTATAAAATAATCAAGTTTGCAATTTTGGATCAGGCTCTCGTAAGCTATTGTTTTTATATGACGATCATTTGCTTCGCGAATAATAGCTGCTGCAGTTGCCAGGTTAACAGGGAAGATCACCAGTACATCAATTCCCTGGGCCATTGCTTCATGTCCCTGTTCAATCTGCTTCTGGTCGTCATCATTGGCATCATAAAACAGAACTTCACCACCCATTTGGGTTGTTTTTTCAGTAAAGAAGATCTTTTCCTGTTTACATCTGTCCAGGGTCTGATTTCTTATGAGAAACCCGACTTTAAAATTTGAATTTCCCGATTTGCATGAGCTTATTAACAAGATGCTTAACAAGAATAATAATGAATTGAATGACTGTCTTCTCATATCTATTGGTAATCAATTTGTAAAAAGATCTCTTTGTTAGTGAAAGATAACATAAATATATCTAATTGTTTGACATGTTCTAATCCGGGAGAATTAAATAATTTGCATTCGTTTGGCAAAAATCTTTTCCTGAAACAGTTTATCAGTTATTTTCTAAGGTTTGGAATAATACTGTTGGAATCCGGGCATAGTTGCGAAGTCAATCAGGGAAGGGAAATGAATGGCTGATCCCGGTTGAAATCAATTTTTATTTTTTTCTTTCAACCCTTCAATTTCTTTTTTCATTTCCATCATCATGGAGGATAATTTGCTGAGGCTTACTGAATCGGGTTCGGGAATAGTGGTGCTGATGTATCCTACTGCTTTCCATAATTCCAGTAAACGGCTGAGATGAACACTGTATGTTTCGTATTTAGGATTGTCGGATTTTAACCAGAGTTCGCCGCTTGGATGCATGTAAACGCGTTTATAAACAACTCCTTCGTCCCGGGTTATGAGTATGTATGTCTTACCATCGACGATATTATGCCAATCCTGTAAATATTCAGCGATGATATAAGCTCCTGAAGGAATAGGATCCATACTTTCGCCGCTGATTTGAAAAGCACGGTAGGTTCTTTCCTTTGCTATTTCCTGAAAGGGCAGCGAAAACCGGGGTAAGGTTTCCACAAAATCAGGATCGGCATAACCGTTCAGATAACCGGCGGCTGCTTTTATGGGCACAAGGGTGATCAGCTCATTGTTATCACGATCGACAATGGTAGAAACCACTCTGAGGCCGGAGCCTTTTGCATCCGGTTCGGGCACACCATCCACGTTTGAAGTAGCAGAACTCAAATCATTTAAAACCAAAGCATCAAGCGTGATTCCAAAGTAATGCGATAGTGTTTGTAACACCTGGAGCTTGGGAATAGCACGTCCTTCTTCATACGATCCGATCATCGCACGGTTTACACCAATTTTATCAGCAAGCTGATCCTGTGTAAGTTCCTTGCTCTTCCGCAAGTATTTTATGTTTGATGCGATTATGTTTTCCATAGAAATATTATTAGCAAAATTAATAATAATTGCTAATATTTTTAGTATTTTTGAATCAAAAATGAGTTGGCCACGATGAAATTTGTGTCGAGGCCGTCTTTGCATTAAACCATGATTAACAACAATACCCTCGAAAAGCTTAAAATACTTGCTGGTGCCGCCAAGTACGATGTTTCCTGCGCGTCGAGTGGCAGTAACCGAAGTAATACCGGTAAAGGTTTGGGTAATGCTTCGCCCTGGGGTATTTGTCACAGCTTTGCA
>DATBXH010001176.1:0-3722 GCA_036514375.1 Bacteroidales bacterium
CGGCTGGTTTTCGCCAAAACCGGGAGGAATTGGTAAAATTCCATCCGGATTTGGTAAAAAACCAGGTGAAATCGGAAAAATTCCAATTGGTTTTTGTAAAAAAACAGGAGAAATCCGTAAGATTCCAGCTGGTTTTCGCCAAAAACAGGAGGAATCGGAAAAATTCCAGCTGGTTTTGGTAAAAAACCAGGAGGAAATGGTAAAGTTCCAGCCGGTTTTCGTCAAAAACATGTTTTTATTGATTATTGACTATTGTCTATTGCCTAGTACTTGGTGCATAGTGCGTAGTGCTTGGTGCTTGGTGTCCACCGCCTATTGTCTATTGTCTATTGTCTACCGATTACCGATCACTGCTCACCCTCTTCACTTCATTTCTTTCATTTCTTTCATTTCTTCATTTTTTCATCTATATTTATAGCGCCTATCCAACTGAAATGAAAATATATACGCTACTATATCATGACCCTTGCTGCCAGCAAAATTGAACAGAATGACAAAACCCTCATTATGCTGACCTTTCCATGTCCAAAGGAAATCATCGGAAACATATGGGAAATTACCAATACGGGGTGGTTGTTTACTATGCAATCATCGTGGCAGGGCAGTTGCTTGTGTTATAGTCACCGCTTTTCGGGATACAAACGCAGAAAAATCAAAGAAAAAATACGGTTGGAAAAGATAAACTTCGCGGCACAAAAGGCAGGCGGAAGATGGTTTGTAACGCATCATACGTTACAGACCGTAGTTGTATAATGCATATGAAAATCTGCCCGGAAACCGGGCGGTATCTACATGAGAAATACTAAAACGAAAGGTTGCATTGTGACTGAAAGGGCGAAGCTGTGGTATGGCATAAAAGACCGATTCCTGAATACGGAGTTTGTTTATGCCTCTAAAAAGTCCGTTCGATCATTTGGAAATGAATGACGAAGCCCATACATTATAGACAAGGATTACCACCATGAGAAAACGGGTAACCAAATACTACAGATTTTGTAATAAATCGGTTAAATCAGCATGTTATAAGCCAAAAATTGTTGTGCTATAATAATGATAACGACAATTGTGGTAATGGGCATGTTATGGGTTATTAAAAAAGCATTACTTGAAAGTAAAATAGACTAAATGTTAAACCATGAAAAAAAACTTATTAATTATGATTTTTGCAATTTTCTTGCAAAACTTTATTTATTCACAGACTACTAATATCTTTCCTCCGACAGGTAAAACAGGTATTGGAACAACTATTCCAGATGTAACATTGGAGTTAAAAGGTTGGACTAATAATGAAGATCCCATATTACGTTTAAAAAGTTTGAAGAGTGGTCTAAGTGCAAATTGTGTTATTGAGTTCGGACAGACAGAGAATGGAACTTGGAGTAGAACTGGATATTTTGGTGATGGATTCTCAGGCCAGAGATTGCTTGGGATTTCTACCGAAAGTAACATCGATTTTGGAATAGGAGTTGGTGAAAATCATCCTTATAATGCTCCAAATTTTTTTATAAAAGCTGCAAATGGTTTTGTTGGAATTAAAACCAATTCTCCCGCATATGAACTTGACGTCAAAGGAACGATTCATGCAAAAGAAGTAAAAGTTGATTTAAATTTTCCAGCAGATTATGTTTTTAAATTTGATTATAAGTTGATGACTTTGCAAGAATTAGAACAATATATAAAAGTTTATAGTCATTTACCTGAGATACCATCAGCAGCGGAGATAAAAGAAAATGGTTTAAATATGGGTGATATGCAAAATAAGCTTCTTCAGAAAATTGAGGAATTGACGCTTTACACAATAGAAGAACAAAAGCAAATTGATGAATTGAAAAAACAGAACCAAGCAATTGAGGAACTCAAACAATTGGTTAAACTTCAAAATGAAAAGATTGAAAAGTTAGAATCGGCATCGAAGTAAGGATTGAACAAGCAACAACCCATAACACATTGTAGCAGCAATAAGGGGTTATAGAAGTATGCGAAACTTTTTGCCTGCTGACAGGTTTTGTGCAGGGTGATAGGTTGGTAACCATGTATACCCTTAATGCTGCTACAATTAACCGTTAGCTGCAAGCCAAGAAAAAGACACTGACTTCGAGAACAAGCCATCGCACAAAATAAGCGTATTCCCTACCGTCCCCAACAACCATCGCGCCGGTCATACACTTATTTTTTTGCTATCACACCATAATTGATTTGTTGTTTTCTACTTTTAATTATAATAACTATGATAAATTCAAATTTAGAGACACTAAAATCATACGCTCTTGAGAATCCAAAAAAATTTGCTCCTTACTATATGGATAATAGTGAATCTATTTGTAAGTGGATCAGAGATTTTGATGGGGTCAAAACTCAGATGGATTTAAAAAACATTGAGAATCAAATGGATTTATTGAGTTTTTCCCTTGTGTTTTCAGATCTTATAACATTATTTGCTATAGGTAATGGAGAATTAGAATTAACAGTGCCAAAAGGAAAGAAATTGACCTCAGTTGTAAAAGAAATTACGTTTCCTAAGGAAATAATAGATAAATATTCTATACGGGTTTCAAGTAATGATTTTGTTCCGGCATATGTTACCAGTAGTAATGAGCAATTAAAGCATTTTGCATCTGAATTGGAATTTCTACTTGAAAAAAACAAAGTTGTACTTAGACCAGATAGAGCAATATTAGCTAAAAGGTCAATCAAAGACAATGATGGAAATATTGTTTGGGACTTAATTGGTGTTGATCCAGATAGTCCAGGAAAACAATGGCTTATATCAGAAAAAACAAATCAAACAAATTCACTTCCAATAATTGATAATTTGAGAAATGAAAATTACCAGAGAGAATTGCAATCAATAACAATCCCTTATTTAACTGGTATAAAATTAACCGATTTATATAAAGTAATTGAAGACAATAATGATTGTGTATCTAGTTTTAGATCACATATAAAGGAATTAATTCAAAAACATGATTCAGTAAAAAACCTCAATGAAATAAATCAAGATCTAATTCGACCTGATATTGACAAATTGAATGGAAGGTTTAGTAAAGTGGCTCAAATGCATAAGTTAAGAGTATATGGGACAGTCGTAGCTACAGCAGTTGTATCATTAGCTTCTCTTAACGCTTTAGGAATAAATGCAGCAATATTTGGATTGTTAGGAACTGGTGGGTTAGGGATACTTAATTCAGAAAGCAAGTATAATGAGGAAATTTCTTTGCTTAAGGATAATCCAATGTTTTTATTATGGAAAATTAAACAATTAAGAAAGTAAATCTATCTAATATTTATAAACTAACGCACCCATCCCTCCGCTGTAATACACTTTGCGTTTTTCCCTCTCACACAAGAGTCTCCGCTTCAAAAAACGCATAGAGCCTTCCTGCCCTTCACCTTGCCTAGCATCCAGATAGCAACATTCGTTCTTTTATTTTGATTAGATTTGAAAAAATAAAAAAAGGCCAGCAGCTAACACAGTATACATCATGCGGGTTTCATGGCAAGTTGCAAGTCCATAGCTCACAGGTAAGGGCAGTAACGGTGGATAATGAAGTAGCTACGAACTCCCGCCCGCTGCACACACTCAACGTTTGTAAGACATTTAAAAAAAAGAACATGAACAGAGTTTTAATTTTAACTTTTTCAATTATTTTTTTGACAGGATGTAGTAAAACTAGTAATAATACTGGCAGTTTAAAAGTCACACTCTATGAGACATATGAGTT
>DATBXH010001177.1:0-8076 GCA_036514375.1 Bacteroidales bacterium
TTTCCCTCCATAACGTTTCCGGTTACATAAAGTCTTCCGAACAACGCATGTTCAAGTTTGCTGCGTCCATTCGATTGCGGCTCTATAATACGATGACCCACAAGAGAATTTATAGGTGTAGCAGGCCCGGGCTTGTAATAGTTGTTGATAATATTGTATAATGCGGTATAATCGCCACCATCCACAGTTCTATGTACCCAATTGTAAATAACATTATTAACGAAATTGAATATGCCATTCCATCCGATTGACGGATTCCGACCGGTATTATCGGCCCATAAATTTCTCATAAAAGAACAGTTCTCTCCTCCGATGGTACTTCCGAAGGCATGGTTATAAGTATCCAAACCCTGAGCCGAAATAGTATTCTGAATCGTTACATTCACAGTAGGAAGCTTATCTTCCGGACGACCATTCTTCGGATCGAACATATGTCGATAGAATGAGATGTTTTCGTCAAGTCCCCAAGAACAGGAACAGTGGTCAATCATAATATTTCCTATAGGGTCGCCACCGAAACAGTCATCACGACGGCCGACGTCAGTTTGTCCGCGACGGAAACGCATATGACGAACCACAACATCGTGCGTATTTGCCCACACAGTTTCGCCTGCAACACAAATTCCGTCACCGGGAGCGGTCTGGCCTGCAATGGTGATGTAGGGAGCACGAATAATAACCGGTGTTTTCAGGTAAATAATACCCGACACGTTGAACACAACAATTCGAGCACCACCTGTTTCGCAGGCTTCGCGGAATGTACCGGGACCGCTGTCGGCAAGACTTGTAACAGTAATTACTTTTCCACCGCGTCCGCCGAAAGAAAATTCACCGCCACCCATAGCTCCCGGAAAAGCTGGAATTTTGGCCTGAGGCAGATCGGTTGGACGGGCTGCCCAATTGATATAAGGTTTCCCATGACGGGTTTCTTCCTGAATAATAGGCAATGCTTTTTGCCATAAACTATCTGAGTGCTGTTCGGCTTCTTTCATCATTGCCTCCGTTCTTGTCTTGATGCTGTCAGGAACCGAAGGATATTGACCTTTACTTACTTGATTAAAACCGAATAAAGAAATTATAATTAAAGATACAAAGTACTTATTCATCGTTGAATCAATTTTAATTTGTAAAAATTTGAAAACTAACATATAATATATCACGATCAAAAAATATGCCAAGAACAATATTTATTCCGGAACTAATCCTGAGCGGATGAAAGCATATCGTACAATATGCCAACGGTATCCCGAACCACACTACGGCAAATGATTTTATGATGTTTTCTTTCTTCCACCTCAACTTCGGAGGTGTGTTTCTTTAATAATTCAAAGCAATTGCTGGTACCATAAATTTGTTCGACTTGTTGATTAAGCTCGCGTACTTTCCTGTAAGCTTCCAGTTTGGTTTCCATGTCTTTTGGATCGGTATTCCCGTATACTAAGCCGAGTATCATAAAGCTTCCGGTAACTGCACCGCATTTTTGGCGCAATCGTCCCATTCCTCCTCCAAATGTCGAGGATATTAATTTGGCAGTTTTTTCATCCAGGCCAAATTGACTGGCAAATGTAAGAACAACTGATTGAGAACAAGCATATCCCTGGTCGAATAAGGATAAAGCTTTATCGATACTTTCCTGTTTGTTCATATGAGGGTATTAAACAGGAAGGATCGGCAGAAACCTGCCAATCCTATCCATTACTATGGGTGAAATAGCCATGAATTGCAATCCTTGACTTGCATATCATGGATGTTCCACTGTTTATTAGGCTTGAGAGACGGCAACTGCAACTGCAACAGAAGCACCTACCATCGGATTATTACCCATACCAATTAAACCCATCATTTCGACATGGGCAGGAACAGATGAAGAACCTGCAAACTGAGCATCGGAGTGCATACGTCCCATGGTGTCGGTCATGCCATAGGAAGCAGGACCTGCTGCCATATTATCGGGATGTAAGGTACGACCAGTTCCTCCTCCTGATGCAACCGAGAAATATTTCTTGCCTTGTTCCACGCATTCTTTTTTGTAAGTACCGGCTACAGGGTGCTGGAAACGGGTTGGATTGGTAGAGTTACCGGTAATGGAAACGTCGACGCCTTCTTTATGAAGAATGGCGACACCTTCACGAACATCATCCGCACCATAACAGTTTACTTTAGCGCGGTCGCCGCTTGAATATGCAATGCGTTTTACTTCTTTCACTTCGCCTGTAGCATAGTCGAACTGTGTTTGAACGTATGTGAAACCATTGATACGTGCAATGATCTTGGCAGCATCCTTACCCAAACCATTGAGAATTACTCTGAGGGGCTCTTTACGCACTTTGTTTGCAGATTTAGCGATACCAATTGCTCCTTCAGCAGCAGCAAATGATTCGTGTCCTGCCAGAAATGCAAAACATTTGGTTTCTTCACGAAGGAGCATTGCTGCGAGGTTTCCATGCCCTAAACCTACCTTACGGTCATCGGCCACCGAACCGGGGATGCAAAATGCCTGTAAGCCCTCACCCAAAGTAGCTGCAATATCCGCAGCATTTTTCTGCCCCTTTTTAATAGCAATTGCAGCGCCAACAATGTATGCCCACATTGCGTTTTCAAATGCGATAGGTTGAATATCCTTTACAATTTTGTAAACATCGACCCCTTTGTTGTCGCAAATTTTCTTAGCTTCTTCAATAGAAGAAATTCCGTACGAACTCAGTGTTTTATTAATCTGATTAATTCGTCTATCATAACTTTCAAATAATGGCATTGTACGTTCCTCCTATTCTTTACGTGGGTCAATAATTTTAACTGCTTCATCGATACGGCCATATTTGCCCGAAGCTTTTTTCAATGCTTCGTTGGCATCTGTTCCGGCTTTAATCATATCCATCATACGACCAAGGTTTACAAACTCGTAGCCAATGATTTCGTTATTATCATCGACACCGATTTTTGTAATGTAACCTTCGGCCATTTCAAGGTAACGTGGTCCCTTGGCTGATGTGCCATATAGTGTTCCGGTTACGCCGCGTAAGCCTTTGCCTAAATCTTCGAGACCAGCTCCAATAGGGAGCCCACCTTCTGAAAAAGCAGTTTGAGTACGACCATAAACAATTTGCAGGAATAGTTCACGCATGGCTGTGTTTATGGCATCGCAAACCAAGTCGGTATTCAGCGCTTCAAGGATAGTTTTGTTTGGGAGAATCTCAGCTGCCATTGCTGCGGAATGGGTCATGCCGGTACAACCAATAGTTTCTACTAATGCTTCCTGGATGATTCCATCCTTAACATTCAGGGTTAATTTGCAGGCACCCTGTTGGGGGGCACACCAGCCAACACCATGCGTTAAACCCGAGATATCCTTAACCTCTTTTGCTTTTACCCACCTGCCTTCTTCGGGGATGGGAGCGGGACCATGATTTGCACCTTGCGCAACACAAATCATACCCTCAACTTCATGTGTAAAACTCATATTTAATTATTTAATATTTGGAATGTAAAATGTATGTTACAAGCATTTTATGGCGGTTTTAGGCTAAATCTTTAGCCGCGCACCAAAATTAATTAAACGACTTTATTATTAAACACTGATGTTATAAGAAAAACAGTAATTTATAATGAAAATAAATAATCCCGAAAAATTCAAAGATTTCAGGATTCAAAGATTCGAGGATAACAGGATGCGGATGAGTTTAGAGCTTACATTGGGAGGTCGACAGCCAAATCCATGTCTTCCGGGAAGGGTTTTACTATGCCCCATTGAAAAAGGGCGATTATATATATTGCTGGTTAACAGAAAATATGAAATAACCCAGAATAAATATTTCTAGCTATTTTTGTTTCTATAAATTTAGGTATCGCTAAATAATGAATCTTGCCTGGAATGATAGATTAATTGAATCAAAATCTGTTGATAAGTCATTATTTGAAGCTCTTTACCAGTATTTTCAACCGCGATTAAAGTATTTTGCCAATCAATACCTTCATGATTCCGATGATGCTCAAAGTATTGTGCAGGATGTTTTTACAGAATTATGGGACAAACGAAACTCCCTGAGTGAAGATACCAATATTCAAGCCTGGCTTTTCACGGTAACCAAGAATAAGGCTTTAAAAATGATAAGTAAGATCAAATCGAGACAGAATTATGATAATTACATCAGAATAAGGCAACTTGATATTGATTATAAAGCTTTGGATGATTTTGAAACAAGCAATTTTCTATTTGATGAGTTACAAAGCAAAGTTCAATCTGCTCTTGAAAAACTGCCGGCATCGTGTCGCATGATTTTTGAGATGAGCCGGTTTCAGGATAAAAAGAACAAAGAGATTGCTGAAGAACTGGGCCTGAGCATAAAAACGGTTGAAGCTCAAATTTCCAAGGCACTGAAACTAATGAGGAATTACCTAAAAGACTACCTTCCATTATTTTCCATCCTAATGTTATAGAAATAGAGAGTTACTGGAATTTTAATATTATTTCTGATTATTAGTGCGTACATAAAAAGAATCCAGCAAACCGACTTCTCCGACTAATTCCGCCTATTCAAAATAAAAATTAAAAAAATAACTTTCCAACGTAAGGGTAAACGGGCCAGGTTAGGTTATACAATTAATTAAACTCTGGTTACCGATGAATGACGAAAAATTAATAGAATACATCAGGGGGGATATAAAGTCTGATAAAGACGTTATTGAGATACTGAACTGGATTGAATCGTCCGAAGAACATCAAGAAAGATATAATAAGCTAAAGAATCTATGGGTACTAACAGGATTCGAGCAGTTTGAAGATACCACTATTCATCAGTTAGTGCCGAAAAGTAAGAATCACTTATTTTCTTATAGGAATATCATTATACGAACGGTGAAGTATGCAGCAGTATTGGTTCTTTCGTTTTTATTATTCGCCCTGGGTTATAAATACCTGAATAAGAAGCAAGGTAATGATTTAGCATATAACGAGGTTACTGTTCCCAAAGGAGAGAAGTCGATTGTGACGTTAAACGATGGTACCAAAATATGGTTGAATTCCGGAACGACCCTGCGATATCCAATTGTATTTGATAAACATGAAAGAAAAGTTTTTATTGAAGGAGAAGCGTACTTCGATGTGGCAAAAAATCCCGAACAGCCATTCATTGTTCATGCCGGTCAATTGGAAATAAAGGTATTGGGAACCCGTTTTGACGTTTGTGCTTATTTGAATGAAGATGAAATTCTGGCTACTCTTGAAGAAGGTTCAATATATGCTAAAAGTTCTGCAACCGACAAAGGAATAACTCTTGCTCCGGGAAAACAAGCAATTTATTCACGCAAAACAAAAACAATCACGCAAATAAGTGTTCAAACAGATTTATATACATCATGGAAAGACAATTCCCTAAAATTTATAAGTGCCGAGTTCGGAGAAGTTACGAAAAAGATGGAACGATGGTATCATGTTAAGATCATTACCGGCAAGGCTGTAAATCTGAAAGAGCGATATACCTTAACCATTAATAAGGAAAGTTTAGCAGATATCCTTCATCTATTATCCATTACCAATAAAATGAAATATGAAATAAAAAACGACACCGTATTTATCAGAAAACCACGATAAAAAAGGAAAGTGCTGGTAACACTTTCCTTCAAAAAAATCATGCCTTCACATGATTCGTGGTTACGACCCCGAAAAAGGGATATGTATAACCTTTACACTTACAAATTTATGAAAAAAAAACAGTCTAACTGCGCGGAATATAATTGTTCGCGCTTAAAATGGTTGCGAGTTATGAAACTTAGCTTGCTTATTCTTCTGGTATCATTTATTCGCGTGAGTGCCAGTGTTTATTCTCAACAAACAAAAATGAGTATTTCGTTGCATCATACCTCTGTACATGAGGTGTTGAAGTACATTGAAAATCAGAGCGAATTCTTTTTTCTTTACAAAAATTCCAGTATCGATGACACGCGAATGATAGACATCGATGTCAGAAACAAATCAATTGATTATATTCTCCGGCAGATATTTAAAGGGACTAAGATATCTTTTAAAATCGTGGATCGGCAGATAGTCCTCATGGAAGAGGAGGATTCTGAAGCTAACAGGCAAAAGCAGCAACAAAAAACCATTACGGGTATAGTAACTGATTCAAAGGGACAGGTTTTACCCGGGGTGTCGGTCATTGAAAAAAATACAAATAATGGCACGATGACTGACACGAGCGGAAGATACACCATTAAGGTAAGTTCGGATAATTCTTTTCTGGTATTTTCCTTCATGGGTATGAAAACTATTGAATTGGCCGTTGCCGGAAAAACAGAAATAAATGTTGTGATGGAAACCGGTCAGGTTGCTTTGGATGAACTGGTTGTAATAGGTTACGGGTCGATACGGAAAAAGGATTTGACCGGTTCCGTTGCCACCGTTGGAGTACAGGATTTTCAACAAGGTCCTATCACCAATGCAGAGCAATTGATTGCCAATAAAATTCCGGGAGTACAGATAACCCCAATCAGTGGTAAACCTGGCGCAGGAAGCTCTTTTCTTATCAGAGGCGGTGCCTCATTAAATGCCAGTAATGATCCGTTGATTGTTATAGATGGTGTTCCTATCGAAGGTTGGGGTAGTGGTCCGGGGTTTTTAAGTTCATTGAATCCGGACGATATTGAGTCATTTAGTATTCTCAAGGATGCATCTGCGGCTGCTATTTACGGATCAAGGGCATCGAACGGAGTTATTCTGATCACGACCAATAAAGGTGCAAAAGGACCTTTAAAATTCGATTTTCTGGTAAAAACATCCTTATCAACACTTTTTAAAAAGGTACCGGTACTTTCTGCAGATCAGTACCGGCAGGCGGCCCAGGAGGCTGCAACATATACCGGAAAATCTTTTGAATCGTTGGGATTGGGAAATGCAAATACGGATTGGCAGGATGAAATATACCAACCTGCACTCGGTACGGAATATAACCTCAGCGTGAGCGGTGGGTTAAAAAAATTGCCCTACCGGTTATCTGCCAGTTACCTTAATCAGGATGGAATATTAAAAACCGGCAATTTCAAAAGGACATCGGTTACCCTAAATCTGAACCCTGTTCTTTTGCAAAACCACCTGAAAGTAAATGTGAACCTGAAAGGAGCCTCAGAGAAAGAACAAATTGCAGATACAAGAGCCATAAGCAGTGCCATTAGCTTTGATCCTACCCAACCGGTAACAACTCCCGATTCTCACTTCGGAGGATATTTTGAATATGAGCAATATGCCTCCAATCCAGCCAACCTTCACGGTCATTTAAACCCTGTGGGAATGTTGGAACAGGAGTCATCCAAAAATAATGCCCTTCGCAGCATTGGAAATATTCAGATCGATTATATCGTTCACTTCTTGCCTGATATTCATGTGAATATCAATACAGGATATGATATGTCTACTTCAAAGAACAGCTATTATCTTCCGGCAACAGCATTTGAGCAGAACATTGCTTTAGGCAGTGTTTATAACGCAGATCCGGCAAAAAAGGTATCGAACACGTTTTTTGAATCATATCTGAATTATGTAAAAGAATTCAAATTACTGAAAAGCAGGGTGGATGCAATTGTTGGTTATTCTTACAACAATTTTCTTACCACCGTTTACAATTATCCGACCTACAATGTGAATAATCAGGAACAACCCAATACGGAACCTGCTTATCCTTATGACAAACCACATCACTCATTGATTTCTTTTTACGGGCGATTAAATTATTCTTTTAATAACAAATACTTATTGACTGCCACCGTAAGGGATGATGGGTCATCCAGGTTTTCGGAAAACAACCGGTGGGGAGTGTTTCCTTCATTCGCCCTGGCCTGGAAACTCAACGAGGAAAGTTTTCTTAAAAACGTAAAGACAATTTCGGAATTGAAGCTGAGAATGGGTTATGGGGTTACAGGACAACAGGATGGAATAGGTAATTACGATTACCTGCCGATGTACACCTTGGGAGATAACGCCCATAAATATTTAATCGGAAATCAATTTTATCAGATTTCATCACCATCGGCTGCCGACCGGAACAGAAAATGGGAGCAAACCGCCACCACGAATATAGCCCTGGA
>DATBXH010001178.1:0-5791 GCA_036514375.1 Bacteroidales bacterium
GACACAACGCAAGGAAGCCGAACTCGAACTTAGAAAGTCCAAAGAAAGAGCTGAAGAAAGCGACCGTCTCAAATCTGCATTCCTGGCAACCATGAACCATGAACTTCGTACCCCCCTGAACCATATTTTAGGTTTCAGCGAATTGTTAAAATGGGAACCAGGTAAAGCAAATGATTATGCTCAGGTTATCAAAAACAGTGGACAACACCTACTGGAAATTATAGAGGACATTTTTAAATTAGCTTTAGCCGACCAGTCCGAAATTGTTCCCCGCAATCAATTATTTACGTTAGATATTATTTTTGGGGAAAGCAAACAGGTTTTGATTGAGATTTTAGAAACTTCAGGAAAAAACGATTGTATCGAATTAATTTTTAATCCTGATACTTCTATGCTTTCAAAAAACCTAATGGCAGACATCAATAAAATAAAACAGGTATTGGGCAACCTGTTTAAAAATGCTGTAAAATTCACTGGGAAAGGACGTATCGAATTTGGTTTTTACTCCGATGCCTCAGACTACCTTACATTTTATGTAAGTGATACAGGTGTTGGTATTTCCAAGGATAAACATCATGTAGTTTTCGATTCCTTCCGCCAGGTGGATGATTCTCATTCCCGCAAACACGGCGGGCTTGGCATTGGGCTTGCCATTTCAAAAAAAATTGCCGAGGTTCTCAAAGGTTCTTTGACCTTTGTCTCTGAGCTAGGTGCAGGGAGTACTTTTTATTTCAATATTCCTTTCGAAGCCATAGAACTACCATACAAGCATACCGGGCTTCCTATATCTCCTTTATTACAGGGAAAAACAATACTGGTTGCCGAAGACGATCCTCACTGTATGAGCGTTATGCGTATGTTCCTCTCGGCAACGGGAGCAAATATTATTGAGGCTGTAAACGGTCAGGATGCTCTTGAAAAATTCACTCCATCGGTACATCTTATTTTTATGGACTTGTGTATGCCAGTTCTCAATGGTTATGAAGCTACACGTAGAATAAAAAAAATGGTTCCCAACGTTCCGGTCATTGCTGTAACTGCCTTTGCACTTCCAAACGATAAACCCAAAGCTATAGAGGCTGGTTGCGATAGCATAATTTGTAAACCTGTAAACCGTGAGTTACTTTTGGCCGAAATAACCCGACATTTAATAAATACCAAGCTGTTTTCAGGAACTTTTTAAGGAGGATACAATAATTATTCAATAAGTTACCGCTTTTTGGGGGCCTGTACAATATTTGTACTACCCTTTGTGCAGGTAGGAAAAATCCTATTTAATAACTTCGATGCACTATAATCCTATTAATATGTTACTCCCGAAGGCAAAAATGATACAATCCGATAAGGCAATTGTTGATGACAAAGAGTTGTTATTTCCTCGATTATTGAATAATCCAATTCTAGAACACTCTCCCTACCCTATGGTTATTATAAGTCCAGACTGTAGAATCCTTCAGATGTCGCGCAGTGCTTTAGAAATGTTTAAGCTGGAGGACGAAGAAGCAGTACTTGATTCGTCTTGTCTAACATTTGTCTCCGATAAGGAACATAAAAGGGTTTTAGCCGAAAAACAAAAAATTCTTGCAGGCTGTAACGGTATATCCAGCGTGTATGAATTATTAAAAGCAAATGGAGAAACGTTCCAGGGTGAGATTAGTATTTCTTTGGTTGGCAGTATCGGCTGTTCTTTAGGTTATTTTATCGTGGCAATACGGGATATTTCTAATACACATAAAGTATCTAAAATAGACACGTTACATCTCCTTTCGCACGAGCTTAGACAGCCCATAAACGCAATTATTGGTTTCTCAGAACTCATCGAACATAATATTCAAAAAAAAGCCCCTATTGATTTAAACAAACTGAAGCGACATAATGAAATAATTACCCAACAAGGGGCATTTTTACAAAATATTATCAGTCAAATTCTTGAGTTAGCTCGAATAGGCGAAATGCAAGTCAAGCCTTCTGTTGTTGATTTAAACCTGTTATTCATCGAACTTTATGAGGTTTTTTGTCTTCGAAGGGTACAGTTGAATAAACCTGCAATCAATTTACATTATGTTGCTCTACCTAACAGTTTCGGGCAACAGGTAAATTCCGACGAGGTAAAGCTCAAACAGGTTTTTACCAATATATTGTTTAACGCCTTCAAATATACCACCAAAGGCACAATCCGGTTTGGCTATTATTCACACAACGAAACTTCTTTGACTTTTTTTATATCAGACACTGGGATAGGCATTCCTATCGAAAAATATAATTATGTGTTTAATAAATACACCAGGCTCAATCCTGACGACGATGCCAACGAAAGTGTTGGCCTTGGGCTTTCGCTTTCAAAGAAAATAATATCAATGCTTGGCGGTGATATTTGGTTCGAGTCTCAGCCAGGACAAGGTACTATATTTTATTTTTCCATTCCTCGAGGGTAGTAACGTTTTGGTTTAAAATGTGCAAGATCGTGTCCTTATTCAACATGACAGAACTACCAGACGGGACAGAACGCTCCAAAACCCAATGGAACCGTCATGTTTTTTTAGTACTGTGTGTTAGCAACTGACCTTTATATTTTTGCTTTTTATAGTTAAAATAAGATGCACATTTAAGATATTCTAATTTATTTTAAGTGTCTACCAAGCGTCGTTAATAGTAAATTACGCTTCAATGGCTTGCTTATATAATCTACACATCCGGCTTTAAAAGCCTTCTGGTTGTCTTCTTGAGCGGCATAAGCAGTTTGCGCAATTATTTTTAAGTTGGGATTGAACTCTTTAATCTTTCGTGTTGCTTCATATCCATTTATGTCTGGAAGGCGTATATCCATCAAAATTAAATCTGGCGAGCAAGATTTAGTAATTTTAACAGCTTCATTGCCAAAAACAGTGTGCATTATAGTTAGTCCGGTATTAGATAACATTTCTTTAATAACTTCGGCATTATAAATGTCGTCTTCAACAATAAGAATGGTTTTATTTTGAAAATTAAAAACTTGCTGCCCCTCTATTATTAAAGGTTCATCTTCGCGTATTTTTGAAGCAATATAAGGCATTGAAAAGTAAAAGGTAGTACCTTTTCCCAGCTCAGATTCGAGCCAGATTTCGCCTCCTAACAACTGAACAAACCCTTTAACAATTGATAAACCCAATCCATTCCCCTCGTTTAAACGATTGGGAATTGCAGGAATCTGGTAAAATGGTTCAAAAATTTGATTGTACTTATCAGATGGTATTCCTAACCCGGTATCTGACAAATAAAATAGCAATTTGCTATTTTTATCAAGTTTGCATCCTCCTTCAATTTTGCCATTATCAGTAAATTTAAATGCATTGCTTATCAAATTTATGAATATCTGCTTCAATTTAACCTTGTCTGTGAGAATTCTGTTTTCCGCCGGATTGAGAGATGTCTGTAAGCTGAAAATTATATGTTGCTTGCCAATACGTTTCTGATGTCCATTAAAAAACATTGCTAGCTCAACAAATAATTTGGTTAGGTCACATTCTTCAATATTAACAGGGAACTGCCCTGATTCTATTTTAGCAGTATCAAGTATGCCATTAATAATGACCAGTAAATCTTCACATCGTTGGTTTATTATTGTTGAGAAATTTTCAATTTTTTGTTTGTCATTATATTCTTGTGCTAACAATTCCGAAAAACCCATGATTGCATTCATCGGGGTACGTATCTCATGGCTGATATTATGAAGAAAGGCTGTTTTAAGTCGGTCACTCTCTTCTGCCTTTTCCTTGGCTTTTATCAGGTTTTCCTCTGACCGCCTCCGCTCAGTTTCGTTTTCAATTGATTCCAATGCAAAAGAAATATCAGTTGCCGTTTCGTCAAGAAGTTTTATATCATCTTCGTCGAAAAAATCAGTTTCACCAGAATAAATAAGAAATACCCCTATTGTTTTTCCAAAAACTTTTAGAGGAAATGAAGCCACAGATTTATATCCGTATTTAATAGCATCTTCACGCCATGGCATCATTTCAGCATCATTTCTTACATTATTGGAAATCGAATGTTTTTCCGTATTGAATGCCCTTCCGGCTGGTCCATTTCTCCTCAGTTCGTCATTTAAATCAATATCTACTTTTTCTAAATAATCACCTATAATGCCAGCAGACGCAACAACCTCAATTTTATTCAGAGTGGAATTCATTAAACCAATCCATGCCATGCGAAACTTGCCAAATTCAATTGCAATACTACAAACTTCATCAAATAGCTGTTTGCTGTCATGGATTCGGACAATTGATTGATTGATATTACTTAAAACTGCATAAACGCGGTTTAACTTAATTACTTGTTCCTCGGCTTGTTTTCGTTTGGTAATATCGCGTGAAATTGTCATTACACTAACAACATTCGCTTCCCGGTCGAATTCAGGGAAAGCGTATACGTTATACCAATAATTAATAGTATCTGCCTTTGGCCAAATAACATCAATAGCTTCTGCAATGCCGCTATCAAGTACTTTACGTAATAGATTTTGAAGAATAACAGCGCTAGATGCTGGCAATGGAGAACGTTGCATGGGTGTTGTAGCTATCAACTCCTGTTGGGGAATTTGAGCTTCTTTAAGATACACAGGGTTAACATAAATACGATTACAATTATGGTCGTAGCGTGCAATAATATCGGGGGAGTTTTCGACTAATGAGCGAAAAACCTCTTGTGCTTTATAGTTTGCTTCTTCTAAATGTTTACGATCGGTAATGTCGGTAGAAATTCCGGCAATACCGTACAAATTATTTTGATTATCAATTAATGGAAATTTTGTTGTTAAATAAATGCGCTTCCCTTCAGATGTTATGGTTTCTTCTTCAAAGGTATGAGGTTTTCGGGATTCTATAACTATTTTATCGTTTTGTAAATGCTGTGCGGCAATTTCAATGGGCATATATTTCTCGCGTGTATTTCCAATAATTTCATTTTGAGGTTTTCCCAAAAAGTCAGCTAACGCCTGGTTCAGATTTAAAAATTTTCCATCTATATCAACCATATAAATATATGACGAACTATTATCCATCATATCTGTTAAAAGTTTTTCGTTCTCTTCGGCTTTTTCTTTGGCTTTGATTAAATCTTGTTCTATTTTTTTAAGTTCTGTAATATCGCGTATCGATTCTATAGCGCCAATCGTTTTTCCTTTATCGTCCAATATTAAAGACGTTTTCCCCCATAAATGAGCGCCACGGCCTTCAAATACCGATGGAATATAAACTTCGGCAAAGATGGTGTTGCCTTGCTTATATATGTATTTATATTTGTCTTGGACTTCCTTGAAATCTGTATCAATAAGGTCGATAAGAATGGGACGGCGTTCACCATACCAGGGTATTGAATAAGCATAATCACCTTTACCAAGTATTTCATCCTTACGGGTACCTGTCATTTCTTCAACTGCACGATTCCATGCAATGACCTTTTTATCCTTGTCGACAACAAAAGTAGCGTCAGGTAAGAAATCAATAATATCGGAAAATTGTCGGTGGGCTGCACGTAATTCATCGTTTGTTTGCCTTAATACTTCGTTTTTCTCTTGTAATAAAACTTCAGTTTGTTTCCGTTCTTCGATTTCTTCTTCCAGAATTGCGTTCAGTGATTGTAGTTCTTTGGTACGTTCTTTTACTTTGAATTCAAGCAAATCTTTTTCATTTTGCAATTTGTTTTTTTGTAAACGATTCTCCAAACCAAGAGCAACAAAATTTGCAAGATTATTTATAAAAGGTTTGTATAATTCAAAACTACCTGATTCGTCAACAAAGAATATAAAAAATCCAAA
>DATBXH010001179.1:0-5700 GCA_036514375.1 Bacteroidales bacterium
ATAAACGAAGTCCACCGGTAATTTTATAATCTTCAAACAGGTCAGTAGTCCCGATTTTAATTAACATATTAAACCCGGGATCGTAGTACGGAGCCCCACCATTAAAAGTTTGATAAGTAGAGCTTAGAAATGAGAAATCGACCTGATTCACCAACAGATTTGTATAAAATGCAGTCTGATAAATTCTTATTTTGGGCTGTGATTTAGTCGTATCAGATTCACTTTTATTTTTTATTTCAGCAGCCTGAGCTTTTATCTGTTCTTTAGTCAGGCCCTGCTTCTCAATTTCAAATACATAATGGTTTATATCAATCGTTTCCGGCCCCTTTTTAACTTTACCCGTATCGGAAGGAAACGGTAGGAATTGAGGAGAAGTAGTTTTGGGCTTTATTTGCGCCTTTTGCTTGGTAATATTAGCTAAACTGTCTGCTTTACGCTGATTCTTCAATGTTTCGTCACGAAAATCCGTATTTGCAAGAGGCTTTGCCAAAGGTGTTAAGGTGAGATTATCTTTATAAAGTTTGTTTTTGCCTTTCCAGAAAAAAATCTGTCCGAGAACATTGTTCTTTTTATCTATATCTTGTTCCAGAATATTTCGTGGATAGTCTGTTACCGGATAAGCTTTGGTAAAATACCTGTAATGAACAGCCGTATCTACAAGACTTATACTACTATCATAATCTGCAATATAACGATTGATAATGCCATTTGCATCACTTAAATATGCATATTTGTTTTTAGCTATTTCAAATGGCTGTGTGTGGTTGGCTTGTTCATCAATTGAGATATGAGTTAACTTATTACCCGTCATCGGATACGGACAAACAAATATCTTATAGTCTGGTGAGAGTTCTTTGGCATCAACCGCCCCCTGAACAAGGGTATCGCTGGTTCGGTTGGAACTAAAAATGATTTTGGTAGAGTTTTCAATAAAACGGGGAGTAATGTCATCCGCCAAATCATCAGTGATTTGCTCGTTGGTTGCGGAGGCTAATGTGTGTACGTATATGTCAACTCTTCCATCCCGCATAGCCGAAAGTACAAGCTTTGTGCCATCGTTGGAATAAGAGAAATCGAGAACTTTCTCCATATAGAGAAAATTTCGTTTAGTAAGCTCTTTTGTTTCAATGTCATAATGACAAAGTTTTAATCCGCCCTGCTCTTCAACAATATAAGTGAGAATGTGGCCAGATGGGTGCCAAGCCATCACAGGAAAGGTATAATCAGGAATCTGATCAAGTTTGTGTTCTCTTCGAAGTAAACATTTTTTCTTGCCGGTTTGCTCATTGTAAAGCCATAAGCGATATTGACCCATTTGGTTGGTAACATAAGCAAAATAATGTCCGTTAGGGCTTATTTTGATATGCTGATATACCATTGTTTTCTTAGTCCTCTTCAATAATGGTTCTCCTACGCTATCAGGCTTGGAGCTATAATTTTTGTACTTATCCTGATAATAAGCCCACCATTCCTTTGATATATTTTTGAGGGAACTGCCGAGAACATAAAGAAATCCTTGTTTCGCACTTTTATTGACACGTGTTATATAAATAATGTTTGGGATAACAGAGCGTCCATAAGTTTTTTCAACATAACGCCAAAAAGAATGACCCGCATACACCGCATCATCGCCTGTAAGTCGATTCATTTTTTTGTATTTCCCACTCAACACACCATCTTTAACATGATCTTCAATCTCAACATTCCAGTTGTCGGACATATAAGACAATAAACCTTTGGTAAACCAATCGGGCAAACTAATTAGAGTTGAATTGGCTACATTATCTTTAAGATCACTACCATAGAGCATTTCGTTGAAAATAACCTCTGCAATGGAAGATGTTATTTGGTGCTGGAATTTTTTGTGGTCACCTTCGAAATACAGAAATACCTTGTTGTCAACAATTCTGGTGACACCTCCGGTATTATAATCATCTACACCGCTTACTAACCCGATGTTGCTTTGCCTGAAATCTGTTAATTTATTATAAATAAGAAAAATAATTCTTCGTTCAAGGTTATAGTCCATCATATTCTCAACACGCGAAATCTCTTTGTCTGCAAACCATTGTGTGTACAAGGCCAGATTTTTACCGTATTGGTTGAAATAGGTATCGAATTTGTCTAAACGATAATACTGCCAGTAAAAGTCGTTGTACTGTACACGGTTTTTACCAAATGTCATCTGCAGTCCGTTATAAAACTGGGAATACGAAGATATTGTCAATAACAGCAAAAGGCCTGGGAGGAAAAAGTATTTCAGGTAATTATTCATGTATAATAAGGGCCGGAAGAAAATTTTTATAAATGTAGTGAAATTTAACAAAATCCTAAATATCATATGCAACTATTCAGGTTGTTTAGGACACGCATTATGAAACACATATGTACCCCAATTTGTTAAAAAAAGTTAATCCTTTTAGAAAGATTAACTCAACAGGTTTTTTTATTAATTTTGGCATACAAACATTTCAGATAATTCGAGCTTTATAGCTTCCAAAAGACATAAACAATATGAAAAAAGTACTGATAATCCTGACAATCATAGTATTTATCCCGGTTGTAGCAGTTTATCCGCAACAACGTACCGCTACCATTGTATTTAATGAGGAGTCATTCGATTTTGGTAAGATCAATGAATCGGACGGACCGGTAAGTCATATTTTTTCGTTTACGAATACCGGGACTGTACCTCTATTAATTCAAAATGCCCAACCTTCTTGCGGTTGTACTACACCTGATTGGACAAAACAACCGGTTATGCCTGGCGCCAAAGGTTTTATTAAAGCTACATTCGATCCATCAGGACGACCTGGTACTTTCGAAAAATCAGTAACTGTTTATTCAAATGCAGATAGATCTAACGTTGTTTTAAGATTTTCCGGAGCAGTTATTCCGAAGCCTCTTACAGTTCAGGACGAATATAGGTTTACTATTGGTGATTTACGATTAACTACGTCTTATGTAAGTTTTGGAAAGTTAATGCTTTTAGGTAAAAGAGATACTATTATTAAAGTTATCAATGCCGGTAAAGTACCGGTTTCGATTAAATTCCCTAATATGCCACCTGTGTTGAAGGCTGTTATGAAACCGGAGATTCTGCAGCCAAATCAAAAAGGACAGCTTTATGTCACGTATGATGCATCAAAAAAGAATGATTGGGGTTTTTTGTTTGATTATTTAAACTTTACAATAAATAATAAGCAGGATCCAAGTTATAAAATAACTGTATCATCGGAAATTGTTGAAGATTTTTCGAAGCTTACTCCCGCTCAGCTCGAAAAGGCCCCCAGAGCAAAGTTTGAGAATACTACGTTTACTTTTGGAGCTATAAAAGAAGGGCAGAAGGTTGAATATGAGTATAAATTCAAGAACGAAGGTAAATCAGACCTTATCTTACACAAGATTACGACCTCTTGTGGTTGTACGACGACTAATCCAAAGGATATGACCATTAAGGCCGGTGCTGCAAGTTCGATCAAGGTTACTTTTGATTCCTCCGGTAAAAAGGGAACACAGAATAAAACAATCACTGTAATTACCAACGACCCTAAAAGCCCGAGTATTTTATTATGGGTAAAAGGAACGGTACAATAGAGAATTTCCTGCGAAACTCCGTCTTCAAATTATAACAAAAACAAAGCAGATATTGATGTAGATATCAATATAATGATTCGGTATGTTTTTTCCGGAAGTAGTTTTATCAGTTTAATTCCAAGAAACGCCCCTATAGCTATTGCCGGGATTAATATAAGGTCAAAGTTTAATGTTGCCCGGGAAATATTCTTCCAATAAACTAACTGTAACGGAATTTTGGTATAATTCACTATAAGGAAAAACCATGCTCCTGTACCAATATAATTATTTTTTGGTAACCTCATGGATTGCAGAAAAATTGCCATGATAGGGCCTGCGGCATTTCCTATCATAGTTACAAAACCACCAATCAGTCCAAATAAGGCAGAATACCACCAGGTATTCGGTATCTTCATAGTATCTTTATGATAATCTTGCCAGAACATCAAAAGAACACTTAATAATACAGTGATTCCAATAATTGTCTTAAAGGTTTGATCTGAAATTTTATAACCAACAAATAGTGCTATCAGTATACCCGCAAATGCCCAAGGCAGCAACTTAAAGATGTATTTCATGTCAGCATGCCGGTGATAATAAACTACCCCAAAAATGTCAGCTAAGCAAAGCATTGGTAAAATAATCCCGGTAGATGGACGCCCTCCAAAAAGAATGGCAAGAAGCGGAATGGCAAGGTTTCCGGCTCCCGAAAACCCGGTTTTCCCCATACCTATTAACACAGCAGCTAAAGTACCACAAAACCAGCCCAGCAATGTCATCTGCGTATAATCAAAATGTATCATAGGAGGCAAAGATAATAAAAGTATGAGGAGTCGGGCTGTAAACCGATTGTTCCTAATCCTGATAGGTAGATTTTGGTGATTTTATTTATCTTATCTTGACATTAAGAGAGCAGGAAGCCCTTCTGGATTCAATGTATTCTAATGATCTCATGTTCCTTAGGTAATTTGAATTTCCGTCGGTTCACTAACTTGTGGATTTCATCTGATTCTACAAATATTTTTTCATTGGGTAAATCTATTGACTTTATCATTCCTTTGGCAACATCCCAGGCATTAATACCTTTATATTTGGTAAGTGGTCCAAACATTAAAGTTCCTAAGGGCTTCATAAGGATCTGAGCTATTCGTTCTCCCAATCTGAATTCAGCCCGGTGTCCTAACAGTAACGATGGGCGCATGAATTTCAGATTACCGTTAAAGTTCATGCGAACATTCTGTTCCATTTCTCCTTTTGTCCGGAGATAAAAATTAGAAGTGGCCATAGTCGCCCCAAGTGAAGAAATAACAATCAGGACGGGAACATTCAGATGTTCGGCAAGCTTCGCTATTTTTACAGGTATATTTAAATCAATTTTTTTGAAAGTTTCCTGGGAACCTGCTTTTTTTATGGTGGTACCGATACAACAGAAGTAGACGTCTGCAGCTAATTGAGAAGTAATACTTTCCAAATCCGAATAATCTTTTAAGACAATCTGTTCGAGTTTGGAATGAGAGAGAGGTAACGAGGTACGCACTACAGCTTTAACTTTCAGAAACCGTTGATCTTCCAAAAGTTCAAATACCAACTCTTTTCCTACTAATCCTGTAGCGCCGAATACAATAGCTGTTTGGTTCATTCAGTGTGCTAATTAGTTAATATACTAATGGGTCAATCCTTAAGAATGCAAATTTAAATAATCTTTCATTAACATATGAGCACATGGGCATATTGGCACATTAATCAAATTCCAAGCAGGACCTTTTCCGGCTCATTTCCTTCAAATAGCAATTTAACCGGATTCTCAATTAATTGTTTGATATGAACTAGACAGCCAACAGAGTCTTTTCCGTCAATGATGCGATGGTCATAAGATAACGCAATGTACATCATAGGTCTGATCTCAACTTTGCCATTGATAGCAACCGGTCGTTCAACAATGTTATGCATTCCAAGAATAGCTGATTGTGGCGGATTAATGATAGGCGTGGAAAGCAATGATCCGAAAACCCCTCCATTGGTAATCGTAAATGTACCTCCTGTCATTTCTTCCACGCTGATACGACCAGAACGTGCCTTCGCAGCCATATCAGCAATTCCTTTTTCTATCTCAGCTAACGAAAG
>DATBXH010001180.1:0-3770 GCA_036514375.1 Bacteroidales bacterium
GCTGAGAATCTTCCGGTTATTAATTTTAATGATAGTTCGAACGCCTAGCTTTTTAAAGCCTTCGTCAATAATCTGTATCAGTTCTGCTTCGTTTAGCAGAGAATCGCTGCCAACCACGTCAACATCGCACTGGTAAAACTCCCGGTAACGACCTTTCTGAGGCTTATCAGCTCTCCACACAGGTTGCATCTGAAATCTTTTGAAAGGGAAAGTAATTTCTTCTCTATGCTGCACTACATATCTAGCAAAAGGAACAGTTAAATCGTAACGGAGGGCTCTTTCCGTTAAAACCTCAGTATTCCTTGATTTTTCCAAACTTAACGAGAATTCGTTCAAAAGATCTTCTTTATTCTTTGATTCATGTATACGGCTATTTAAAATCTTGAATAACAATTGATCACCTTCTTCTCCATATTTTCCTGTCAGCGTTGACAAGTTTTCCATTGAAGGAGTCTCTATTTGCTGATAACCATATAATCGAAAAACATTTTTTAAAGTGTCAAAAATAAAGTTGCGTTTTCGCATCTCTTCAGGAGAAAAGTCTCTTGTCCCCTTTGGAATAGAAGGCTTTGTAACTGCCATAGTAATAAACTTTGATAACTTCTATTTTACTAGTTTCTTATATCTAATTCTATGAGGCGTGTCATCACCCAGACGTTTTTTCTTGTTTTCTTCGTAATCGGAATAGGAACCTTCGAAAAAGACCACTTTTGAATCACCCTCGAAAGCTAGGATATGCGTAGCAACGCGATCAAGAAACCATCTGTCGTGAGAGATGATAACAGCGCAACCGGCAAAATTTTCCAGACCTTCCTCCAAAGCACGAAGCGTATTAACGTCAATATCGTTGGTAGGCTCATCGAGTAAAAGGACGTTAGCCTCCTGTTTCAATGTTAAAGCCAAATGCAGACGGTTACGCTCTCCACCGGAAAGCATATGACACTTTTTTTCCTGATCAGCTCCTGAAAAATTAAATCGTGCCACGTAAGCCCTGGCATTTACCAGTTTGCCTCCCAACGGAATTTGTTCGGCATCGCGCGAGATTACCTGATAAACTGTTTTCTCCGGATCGATATCAGTATGGGTCTGATCCACATAACCAACTTTTACGGTTTCGCCGACAGAAAAAGTACCGGCATCCGGTTTCTCCATGTCCATAATAAGACGGAACAATGTGGTCTTACCTGCCCCATTAGGACCAATAATCCCAACAATGCCGGCTGGCGGGAGGCTAAATGTCAAATCCTCAAATAAAATTCTGTCGCCAAATCCTTTGGTAACTCCTTTTACATCGATCACTTTTTCGCCCAGGCGCGGACCATTGGGAATATATATTTCAAGCTTTTCTTCTTTCTGCCTGCTATCTTCACTCAACATTTTATCGTAGGCGGCCAGACGGGCTTTCCCTTTTGCCTGACGAGCTTTGGGTGACATACGTACCCATTCAAGCTCACGTTCAAGCGTTTTTCTTCGTTTGCTTTCTTGTTTTTCTTCCTGTGCCAGACGTTGCGACTTCTGATCGAGCCAGGATGAATAATTGCCTTTCCAGGGAATACCTTCTCCCCTGTCCAATTCGAGAATCCAACCGGCAACATTGTCAAGAAAGTATCGATCGTGTGTTACTGCAATGACGGTTCCTTTGTACTGTTGTAGATGCAATTCAAGCCATTGTATTGATTCCGCATCGAGATGGTTGGTTGGCTCGTCCAGAAGAAGAATATCTGGCTCCTGCAACAACAACCTGCATAATGCCACACGGCGGCGTTCACCTCCGGAACAAACATTTATTGGTGCATCTCCATCCGGGCAGCGCAATGCATCCATAGCCCGTTCCAGTTTATTATCAAGTTCCCAGCCTTCAACCTGATCAATCTTCTCTGTTAACTCACCCTGCCGTTCAATGAGTTTGTTCATTTCGTCATCGCTCATGGGTTCAGCAAACTTATTATTTACCTCTTCGTACTCCTTCAGCAGATCTACCACATTTTGAACCCCTTCCTGAACAATCTCCTTCACAGTTTTGGTTTCATCCAAATGCGGCTCCTGCTCCAGATAACCTACCGAATATCCGGGAGAAAAAACCACATCACCCTGAAAAGATTTTTCCACTCCGGCGATAATCTTTAACAATGTTGACTTCCCGGAGCCGTTCAAACCAATGATACCAATCTTTGCTCCATAAAAAAACGATAAATAAATATTGTTCAGCACTTTCTTCTGGGGTGGAAACGTTTTGCTAACCCCAACCATAGAGAATATGATCTTATTATCTTCAGCCATAAATGAATTTCTAATTTAGAGCACAAACGTACAAGAATTTTTCCAAACAGGGAAAAGGACAATTAAACAATGTGTCAATATGCTAATTTGCCAGTGAGCAAGGGTCTAGATAGACCGATTAATACCTTCCGCCAGCGAGTAAATACAGGTTATGAAGAAACATATAATCCAATCCGTTGAAATAACCAGTTACTGGCTTATTGACATCGCCCAGCCTATCGGGCCATACAAGGCGAGATGGTGACGACCACTCGTACTGACCAAAATCCAATGTCCCATTGTTCAAAAACTTATATGGTCCACCTTGCGGAGCTGCATCCAGAAGACTTTTGATATAGGTCCTGTCCTTTTCACGGATGTATGAGAAATTATTCATCACTATAGCCCAGATAAGAGGTAAATGTTCATATTTTAGTTTAGAGCTCTCAAATTGTTTTTGAATAAGTACCTCGTAAGGAGATCTTCCTTTCACAATATCAATGTTTCCGGTAGCGCAAAGAGACCGAATCAAATAATCATCCTGTCCGATATTCCATGTTTTTGTTTGTGTTGCCAGTGTTTTGGCAAACATAGGGAACCATGGCCACCGGAACACCCTTCTTCTATTCCCTGCCAATGTCATATAAAAGGAATAATCTTTATAGGAAATACCAGGTAGCGGAAAGATTCCCTTCTTTTGCTTTACATTCAGTTCAAAGCTGTAGTCTGTAACCGGATAAGTAAGAATAAATTTTGCAATTTCGTAACTAAACCTCATCTCCTTAAAGCGCTTTGCTCCGAGTATCCGGTTAGCTGATTTGGTAAAACCGTAGGAAATATAAAGCATAGTGCCATCCAGTCCGCTGCCGTATTTAACAGGAACAAACTCGTTGGTGATGGGATTTTTTAAATACCAGGTATACGAATATATTTTTTTTAACAATGGAAAATCGATAACAGGAACTGGTTCTGTAGGATGGTACATATTCTGAACAATCCTCTGTGCGTTATCCCTGGCAATCTGTTTAAAGTCGATCTCAGTGCCATCCACTGTTTCGCTATCTACAAGTGCATTCACCAAGGCAAAAGATTCAAGATAATGAACGCAGTTGTCGAGACTGTTTTGCATCCCGGGATCATAATTTGCCTGTACCTGTTCAAAATATGGATTCGTTCCTCCCTTCCTGTATCTATTCCAAAATGTATCGTTCACATCGTAACGAAGAAAAAATCCATTCAAATCGTTATTCTGCATGGAATGGTCGGCACGATACACTGACTCGGCACTTCTATCCAGTCTTTCGAACGATCTTAAGGCATAATAAAGCTGTTTTATGGTTGAAGAATAATCTTGTTTCCCATTCTTGAGAAGACGATACTCCGTAGCTAAAACGGAAATATACTGATTAAATGCTCCGTTACCATCGTCCCATGAGATAACGGAATTGTCCTGACTGATACTTTCCGCCGGAATATTTGTTCCTGACTCACTAAAGTCAGAGCTTACATAA
>DATBXH010001181.1:0-2022 GCA_036514375.1 Bacteroidales bacterium
AAACGCTTTCAGTTATCCGTTTATAAGTCCTTTTTTAATTTTTAGTTCAATGGAAGACAGTGAAATAAGAATGGATAAATTTTTATGGGCTGTAAGGATTTATAAAACCCGTACTCAGGCTGCCGAGGCTTGCGCCAAAGGGCAGGTCACTATTAGTGATTTACCTGTTAAACCTTCGCGTCATGTGAATGTAGGTGAGGTTATTATGGTGAGGAAACCTCCTATGGTACACACTTACAAAGTTCTGGGCATATTACACAACCGTCTTTCTGCGGAAAAGGTCAAGGAATATATAATGGAAACGACACCTGAAGAAGAATTCCGGAAAATCGAAATAATGAAGTTACAGAAAAACGGAGTTCGGGACAGGGGCACAGGACGTCCTACCAAAAAAGACAGACGCGAAATAGATAGGCTAAAGGGAAATTCGTGACGATTCTTTTTGTTTTTATAAATTGTTTTATATCTTGCCATTGACTTTATACTGCTCTTGTGATTAAAGTGGATTTTTCCAAAACCCTTAAAAATGAGTGGCATTGCCAAATACCTTCCTGTTTTATTTATCTTTTCCATATTTGCCTGCAGAACAGTCAAAAAAGACAATAATAGTGAAGATTTAAAGCCGACAACGGATACGTTGGTTTCGCTTGAGAATAATAATTCTCAACTGACTTTTTCATTATGGGGAGGTACATTGGTCAAGTTTCAGGATAAAACTCTCAGAATAAATCCGTTTAATTGGAAACAAAATAAAGGTAGTAATGATTCTTTAAATAATGTTCCATTACAGGGACAGTTTTTAAGTTTAGGGCGTTGGATGTTACCAACACCCGGAGAAAGGAAACTTGGAATGCCTTTGAATGGTGAGCCCGTGAATAATTGGTGGAAACTCGATACCAGAAAGAACTCGGAAGAACTAACAATGAGTTGCGAAGCTCCTCTGGATGGTTATTCTATTAGCAGGGATGTTATTCTGTCGCAGTCCGATCCTCTTTTTAAGGTAAATGAAACTTTTACCAATGATTTTTCCATAGCAAGAACCTGTGCTATCGTTCAAAATGTGATTTTAGTTCCTCCTTTTTACGATCAGTCTGTGGTAATAAATAGTAATGCCAAATGGGGTTTCAGTGAGGAATTGATATCGAAGAATACTGATACGCATGAGTATTTGTGGCCAAATGCTTTTATTGACACGTTACAGATAAGTACTATTGATCTTCGCAAATTCAGTGATCGTTTCAAGTATACCTCGTCGTTTATTTTTCCTGATTCTATTGGATGGGCAACGCTTTACAGTCCAAATCTAAAGCTGTTACTTGGGTATACATGGAAAACAAAGGAATATCCATGGTTTCATGTTCGGAATGAAATTTATTACGGGAAACAGGTCACCCATTCGATATCCTTCGGAACGACCGGACTGGATGATAAGTTTTCCTTTGAGGATTGTGTAGCTACAACGTTTCATAATGTCAGGAATTTTGATTTTATTGATGCAAAGTCTTCATTGACCAAATCATGGTTTTGTTTTCTAATCAAGGTTCCAATTGGTTTTAAGAATGTTTCTAAGATCTCATTTTTTGACGACCAGGTTGCCATTGCGTTTGACACTTATGGAGGAAGTAAGGAGATCAAGCTGGCACTTTGAATTCATCTTCGAACTGAAAGCTACGGAGTAATCATCGGATATGGCTTTTTAGTTTTTTTACAGGTTTAGCTCAATTATTCCTAATAATTTTTATATTTACACATTAATACCTTAAACCACAGAAGTTTGTAATAAGATGGAGGTTTTTCAGGGTATAGAGTTGAATCAGGAGCTAAATAATGAGCTTTTACAGCAACGCAAGGAGTTGACTGATAGCCTTTATTATGCCAGTTATATTCAGAGTGCTTTACTTCCATCGTACGAAGAATGGTACAGATTTTTGCCTGAAAGTTTTATTTATTACAATCCGAGAGATATTGTCAGTGGCGATTTTTATTGGCTTAAAAAATCGCGTGATATGATTACTGTGGTAG
>DATBXH010001182.1:0-3389 GCA_036514375.1 Bacteroidales bacterium
AAAACATATGTATCAATGAGTGATGGAGAATACAAGGTAAGAAATGCCAGGTCGAAAGAATTTGCCGAGATTGGAGTGTTAATGGTTCGGGTTTATTCGCAGCTGGAACGGTTTCCAAAAGCAGCGGAACAACCGGAATATTATAAGATGCTTGCAAATATAGGAGAGCTGACGAAAAAACCGGCAACAGAGCTTTTAGTAGCAGTTTCTCCGAAAGGAAAAATAGCCGGTGGAGTTGTTTATTTCAGCGATATGCAGTACTATGGTTCAGGTGGCTCGGCTACGCAGGAAAAGAATGCTTCAGGGTTCAGGTTATTGGCAGTGGATCCTGCGTTTAGGGGACAAGGGATTGGAAAACTTTTGACAAAAGAATGCATCCGGAAAGCAAAGGATTCAAAGCAAAAACAGGTGGTAATTCATTCTACAAAAGCAATGCAGGTTGCCTGGAAAATGTATGAGAATTTAGGATTTCAACGATCGGAAGATTTGGATTTTATGCAGGGGGAGCTTCCTGTGTTCGGATTCAGGTTGAAATTTTAAGCTCTGTTAGCTTGAATTTGTATATGAAAATGGCTAAGTTTAGGTCAGAAAACCAAACACCTACATCAATGAATAAAATTTTTTGCCCGAACTGTTACAACGAATTTGAAACTGAACCGGATCAATGTAATTGCGGTTATCCTTTTCATGGTACTGAAATAGATAAATACAATTTCATGTCAGGAATTGGAAATAGAGAAATAGCCGTCGAGCAGGGGAAAGAAAGTGCTTCAAACTCAAGGAACATACTTTTCTTCATTGGAGGGGCCAGCTTAGTATTATCCCTGTTGTTTATGTTTTTTGAAGAGGATCATACGAATAACATGATTACAATAATATATAGCCTTATCCTCATAGGATTGGGTTTTTATTCGTACAAAGAACCATTCTTTGCTTTGTTGATGGGGCTTATCGTTGTTGTACTCGGTTATTTAATGATGTTTATTTTAAATCCGGTACTTATACTCAGCGGATTACTTACCCGAATTATCATAATTGCTGCTTTGATATACGGACTGATAACCATCAGACGATCTAAAAAAATAGCTAAAGAACCTTAAATCAGTAGACATAGAGAAGGTACCATTGCGGCTGTCATCTTCTTCACCATGCCTACTATCTGTCCAAACGGTCGTTAAAGAAGGTTACTGCATCGGACACGACTATATACCAGATGTCCTTTTCAATTTCGTGTCGCAGTAAATACTGGCTGCCTGAAATGGTAAGCACTTTAAAATAGTTTGCCACCGGCCATTCGGGGTTAAGATCTCCCTGGTACCAGCGATCTGTAATTTCTTTTATTTCAATCTTCTCGTCGTTCAGATAAAAGCATATAGGATATTCATCCGCTTTATAGCCGGAATGACTTTCTACTTTTACCGGAATTAAATCCATAGACCTATCATTATTTGAAGATTCAATGATTCAAAAATTCAAAGATTTCAGGATTCAAGGATTAATCAACGGGCACTGATTGTTGCTGTTTTTTCTGCCAGTATTTCTTTCAATCGTGAGGCGTTCTTTACCGCAAAACCATAAAAATCGTTATTAAAGAATGCCCATACTTCTTTGGTTCCCTTTAGCCAGTTTAATATTTTTTCAGCATATTGCTGTAATTCCTGTTCACTGTAATCCGAAGCGTACAACTTCTCATGTCCGTGGAACCGAAAATAAACAAAATCCGCGGTAACTGCTTCATAATAAGGGAAACGTTTGCCGGAATCGGCTATCACAAAAGCAATCTGATATTGATTGAACAGTTTAAAACAATCGTCAGTGATCCAGGATTTATGTCTGGCTTCTATGGCAAACCTGTAATCGTTATATTCTTCTTTTAAAATGTCAAGAAAGCGACTGATCAGCGGTTTATCAAAGGATAATCCGGGTGGCAATTGTATGAGTACCGGACCCAACCGTTTTTTCATAACATCAAACACCTCAAAATACTTTTTAAGCGGTTCTTCAGCATCAACTAACCGTTTTTGATGTGTGATGTAACGACTCAGTTTCGGACAAAACATAAATGTGTCCGGTGTACGCTCCATCCATCCCGTAGTCGTCTTCTTAAGAGGAAGATGATAGAAACTTGAGTCTAGTTCTACGCAGTTAAACCGGGTTACATAATATTCGAGATAATAAGGAGGTTTAACGGTTACCGGATAAAATATGCCCTTCCAGTGGTCGTAGCTCCAGCCGGATGTACCAACAAACAGATGAGGTAATGTTGTTTCGTTTGTCACGATTCCATGGAATGAATGAGTAAAGGTAAGTAAGAAAAAATAAATGAATGCAGTCTTCAGAATCTCAGTGAGACCCTGTGTCTACTTAGTGTAACTCTGTGAAACAAGCCATTACATGGACCTTCATAAAGAAACACAGAGAAAAATATCTTTTCCCATTTATCCTTTTACAATCTCAACAATCTTCTTTCTGCACTGTTTTATAGTGTAATAAGCAATATAACGATGAGCCAGCCCGTAGTTGAACATAAGCCCATTGCCTTTTACGAATACCCTTTATCGGTGGATATGCTTCGTATTCCCAATGTTAAGGAAGAGTCTATTTCGCAGGAACTGCCTTATGGTTCGATTCACATGAAACACTGGTGCTTTGATGGTATCCGCATCGGATTTACCAGTCACCGGTTCAACGATCATTTCTATTTTGAGAAGACGAACGATCCGGATGTGGTAAACCTCGAATTCAATCTGAAAGGTAACTATACCATTCATCAGCAGGGCCAGGTTTATGATGTCAGGAGCCAGCAACACAATATCGTTTATTCTCCCGGACATCATAACACGTTCAGGAATGGCGATCTGCACACAGAGACATTTGTGGTTCAGTTCACGCCCGAAATCTTTTTAAGGATTATTGAAGACAGCAACCGTGTTTTAAAACGCTTTGCCGAAAGGATGATGGATGGTAAGCCTGCTGTGCTGGCGCAGGAATCGTTGTTTATTAACCCTGAACTCCAGCGAACCATTCACGATGTGTTGAATTGCAGATTTACAGGCGGATTAAAAAAGATGTTCCTCTTATCCAAAAGCATCGAAATTCTTGTACTGCAGGCTGAGGCCTATGACAGAGCATTCCGGAACAAAGATCTTTATTGCAAACGGAAGGACGATCAGGAAAGGATTATGTTTGCCCGCGATTACCTGATTCAGCATGTGGATATGCCTCCCAATCTTTCCGAGCTCTCGAAAAAAGCCGGCATCAATGAGTATAAACTGAAACGGGGATTTAAAGAGATGTTTAACGCGACAGTATTCGGATATCTCTCGGATTACCGGCTGGACAGAGCCCGTGAAGCTTTACTCGATGACCGTAAAACCATTAGCGAAATA
>DATBXH010001183.1:0-5068 GCA_036514375.1 Bacteroidales bacterium
CGTTATCTTGATGAGTTCTGTTATCGCATCAACCGTTCCCAGATGAAAGGGGATATTTTCAACAATCTTATCAGGAGAATGGTTGCGGCTGATAAAATGTATCAGACAGAATTAATATGTAGTTAAATGATGACCTCTATAAATCTTTAAAACATCATCATCTGATTTTGGCGCAGGCAATTCAAAACTAAGTTTAATTTGTTTCCAGTTGTTGCTTTGATCTTTCGTAATTCCGGTTGAATACAGATATGTTTTATCCTTATGGTCGGCCGAAACAACCAGCAATACCGATTTCCAGTTTATATTGCTTTTACTGAAAACCCGGATAGAAGCTCTGTAAACATGAGGATACTGCAATTTTGTAAATGGCAGTATGATGGTTGGCCCGAATTCTTCTTTTGGTGTCATCAGGCAGGAAAATTTACCGGAATAAGCGAAAGAATCCGTACGTTCAAACGATTGGTATAAAGGATCGCTGGTTTCAAAATCATAGAATAGGAATCGTTTCATTGACATTTCATTGATCGAATCCGCTTTATGATAATTTTCCCATTTCAGCGCAATGTTGTTGGGAGAGGAAGTTTTCCTGAAAACACAAAGCTCATAATTATATCCTCCCAATGTTGTAAATGGCTGCAAGGGTCTGAATACTTTCAGGAGGTTTAGGAATGTATCGTTCATAAGTTTTTCAAGTTTTAATCCTCCCTCATTGGGTCCGAAGTGAGCGTCCCAGAAAACAACACTGCTGTCCGGCATTGCCCGGGAAGGGACTTCTCTGTTGGGGACAAATTGCCAGGTGTTATTCTGATCGTTGGGATCGATATCGAGAAAAAACCAATAGAGCGGATCGTAATAATAAACCCGATGTTTGTCGAGTCCCTGTTGGTGTATCCAGGCTCCGGCATCTTTTACCAATCTTTCGGCCGGTTCCAATCTCACGGGTAACTGAAGTACTTTAAACGGAGTCACCAGCAGAAGATAGGTAAATACAACCACGATAATGAAAGCTACCCATTTTAACTGCAAAACAGCAACCATTCTGTTGGTTCCCTTTATACCTATAACAGCAAACAAAGGGACGACTCCCGCAATTACCCGTATTAAACCTAGGGAACCTCCCAAACCTTTCCACCACAAAAAGGAATGAGCCACATAATAAGCAGCCAAAGGGCCCATAACCAATAACAGTTCTTCCACCGGGTGTGAGCTCCTGAACCACGACAGGGTATATTTCTTCTTAATCAATTCAACGATTAGAAATACAATACCAAGTATACCTAATATGGCCAACGGAATCCCAAAAATATCTTTCGTTGCGTTTACAAAATGAAATAGTGAACCCGAACCGTAAATATCCTTCGCTCCTGTGTATGGTGTTCTGGTGAATACCCAAAGAATATCGCGGTAGTAACCCGCGCCGGCTATACTAACCACAATAAAACAAGTGAGGATGAATGGTATTGCTTTATACTGTTTTTGCAGGATATAATACGTTATAAAAAAGGGGAAGACTACAAAACCTTCGTTCCTTACAAAGGGTAAAGCGGAAAGGATTACTGCCGACCAAATGAAGTTCTTTCGCAAGGCAAGATAAACCGATGAAATAAGAACCAGGCTGAAAAGAATTTCAGTCATCCCCGATAACATCATGCTCAGATAAGCGGGAGCGAAACAAACCATAATGATAGCCAGCCAGCTAAACCTGTAGTTAAAATGTTTGCATACTTTGTATGTTACGAATGCGGCAAGGAGACCGGCAATCAAATTAAAAAATTTCATGCCCATAAATCCGAACTGGGCAAAAGGAGATGTCAGAAATGTAAACGCCGGTTTGCCCCAGAGATCTAAAAACAGGTGCGGATATTTGAAAGCATAACGCGCGAATTGATAATGGCCGTAATTATCGGCTCCGCCATAGGCTCCTTCGGATTTATAGGAAAGCAAACTGAAAAAGATAATCAGGCAGAGTAAGAGTACTGCTTCTGCATGCTTACGAATCCATTCAAAGACTGATGCCATATTAATTTTTATTTGAATATCCGCTTTTATGCCCATACTGAAATTGATTTTCATTCGTATACCCCGACCCTAAAGGGAGCGAACGAAAATCAATTTCCTCCCTGATCAATTAGATATGGAAAGATTCCGGTTATCCGAATGATCATTGGATTGAAAAAAAACTTTTTGTAGCCACAAGGACAATAAAATCATAAATAGCAAAGGTAAGAGCCACACAATTCTGGCCTGGTAGCGATCCACAACGCCAGACATCGTACCGCATATGAACGCATTGAAAATCATACCGGCAGAAATAAGAATGGTAAACAGCCAGAATCTCCCCGGAATCAGATTGCGTAATTTTCTGACGAGCAGGAAAAGAAGGATTACCACAACAGAAATATATACCATCACCCGCTGCACATAGCTTTGTACCGGGAAGTAAAGATCCCTCTTATATTGCCTTGCCATTATATAATCGATAAACTCTTTGTTATAATACTTCCTTACTGCCGAATTTGGGGGAGTATTCTCCCTCATTGATGTCAGCATCCCGATATTGAAATCAGTCAATTGGTTGTATGTGCTTCGGATCCCCATCTTGGCCACGCGGACGAAATACTTTGGCGTGGTAACGATATCAGTGATTAACGAACCATATTCCTTATCTTTCTCGATCCAGCAACTGCCCCATCCTCTCGACATACAATCACCGGAATATAGGGGGCTTGACATATCCCAAACGAAAACAAATCCCTGTTTGGGTAGTTTTTCTTTATAATCGCATAACGAATAATGCTTTGTTCCGCAATATTCTGACAGGTAATCGCCAACAATCCCTTCTTCTATTAAACGGCCAACTGTGAATACATTGTGTGTACGCGATACAGTAAAACCTGCCCCGTAAATAAGATTGACCGTTGGAAAAAGCAGCCATCCGCCAATAACCAGGGCGAGGAAAAAACTCAATTTTGCCCAGTCAAACAGCCTTTTCCAAAAATTAAATGCTAAAAGTATGATTCCAATCATGGAAATGACCAGTAAATCGGAAAAGTGGCTTATGATGGTAAACAAAAAGATAATGGAAAGCAGAACCGAATTCAGGATGCTTCTGTGTTTCCCTAAAAGAAAAATAGCAGAAACCAATACCATGACGGAGACAAAAATATCAGGCATGATCTGACTGTTAAAATTAGAGACACCTGTCAGGAAGGACAACAGTATTAGTACTGCAGAACTGTAGTATAATGATTTTCTAATCTGAAACACATCCCGAAAGAGCCGATAGGTAATATAAACCAAAATAATTGCCTGCATAAGTAAGGTTAACCATAAGCTCACCGATAAACCGGTAAATTGTATGAAGAGGCTGTATCCGATGGGTCGGTCAACCGGAACATGATGATCCGGTGCCGCTAAAATATATGTGCCGCTATCGGAATAAACCAACGGATATCCGTTTACAATGGCAGGATATATCAGACTCAGGATAGATAAAACAACTAATCCAAGGTTCAGGATTAGTTTTGTGTATTTACTTTTAAAGATGTTCATCGGGTTTTAATTGCTGAATTGATCTATTAATGGCTCATCGAAATAAATTATATCTCAGGATGCAGTAAATGGCTTTCATCCCGTCCTTCCAGCTTACCTTTTTACCGTCATTAAACGTGCGGCCATAGTATGATATTCCTATTTCGTAGATTCTTATGCCAGGAACCCGTGCAAGCTTGGCCGTCACTTCGGGTTCGAACCCGAATCGTTTCTCCTTTAATTCGATTTTCTTTAAAATATCAGCCTTCACCAGTTTATAACAGGTTTCCATGTCGGTTAGGTTGAGGTTTGTAAACATGTTCGAAAAAAATGTGAGGAATTTATTCCCTATGGAGTGCCAAAAGAACAGGATCCGGTGCGGGTTGCCTCCCATGAACCGTGAGCCGTAAACCACATCAGCGTAATTATCTATCACAGGTTGCAATAATAAGTTATACTCCCGTGGATCATATTCCAGATCGGCATCCTGAATTACAATAAAATCGCCTGTAGCAACTTCAATTCCTTTTTGAATTGCCGCCCCTTTCCCTTTGTTTTTGGGCTGACGATAAATTTGGATGGCTTCACCTTCTGTTTTGCTCATAAACAGCTCGGCTTTTTGTATGGTTTTATCCGAGGAACAATCGTCCACAATGATAATTTCTTTAGTGATATCGGCAATTAGCTTAACATCGCAAATCCTTGAAAGTATGGCCTCAATGGTTCCCTCTTCGTTAAAGGCAGGGATAATAATGCTCAGTTTTTGATTCATAAATTGCTGTTCACAAAAAATTTATATTTCATATGAAGATCTCTGAAAGAAATATTGGTAATCGTCCTGACGATTTTAATTTGTATCAAATTAAAGACTTTTTTCCGTAACACTTTAAAAACGTTAGATTGTTTTTAAGGAATAACACGAATTTTAATGACATGTTTACTAATCCTATCCTGAATTCGGATAGGTGAACTTTTTATTTGATACACATAAGTCCATGGCAACATGGAACGATTTTTTATTCGTACTGTGCGCTTTGAGAAAAATCATGTAAGTTTGCAGAAATTTTTTCGAACGCATGAATGTAATGGAACTCAGTGAACAAGAGATATTTCGGCGTAATTCGCTGGATGAACTTCGCAAACTCGGTATCAATCCTTACCCGGCCGAGGGTTTTGAAGTCAATGTGTCAACCCAGGAAATACTCGATAATTATAAACCAGAACTCAATAATTACCAGGAAGTTTCTATAGCCGGACGCATCATGAGTCGTCGGATTATGGGCAGTGCTTCCTTTGCTGAGATTCAGGATGAAAAAGGCCGCATCCAGATTTATATTAAACGCGACGATATTTGTAATGGCGAGGATACCACGCAATACAACACGGTGTTTAAAAAGCTTTTGGATATTGGCGACTTTATTGGAGTTAAAGGTTTTGTATTTATCACCCAAATGGGAGAAACCTCCATCCATGTAAAGGAATTAACGGTACTCAGCAAATCTATTCGTCCATTGCCGATTGTAAAGGAGAAAGACGG
>DATBXH010001184.1:0-4833 GCA_036514375.1 Bacteroidales bacterium
AAGCGTTCCTACATATAATATTAACCTTTCAGAACTTCTAAATCCTAATTGTTCCTTTAAGTAATTTTTATCAATTGTTGTATTCTGATAGTCTACGTTTTTCCCATTATAAATCAGTTTGATCATTGAATCAGGTACTCCATGAAATTTTTTTATACTATCAGCTGCAAACTTTGTTACACAAATAATTTTATCAGCTATTTCAATCATTTTCCTAATATTTACACTGCCCATAGAATCAATTTCTTCGATAGGATTGGACTCATCTGAATAAGTATAATAGGAGTATTTGGGAGAAAGATAATGTATAGTATACGTAATTTTACAGTTAAAAAGGCTTTTGATTGCTTGAGCAAATTGAACCTGAAGTCGAGAATTGAAATGAAAGATAATATTATTAAATGCAGAGAATTGGATATATAATAGTTGAGCACATCGGTCGTAATATTTTCGTGGTGAAGTTTTATCACTTTTATTAAAATATCTAGGAATATGTACTTCATTAAACGCTTCTTTTATAATAATTTTAAATTCCTTTTCATTACTGTCGGTAAAAACTATATATATGCCAATGTGCTTAAACATAGAAATATAAGCAACAAGTTCATTGTAATATGTACTTGCGCCTGATACATCCAACGGTACAATAAAAAGACTGAGCTTCAGTTTATTTTTTAAATTTGCCATCTAATTTGATATAATTATGGGAATGGGTTAATCCCGTTGAAAATTTTTCAGACTCGAGAAAATTAAAACAACAGATTGACCCATTACCTAACTACTTATACATAATCAATTTACATATAATTAGATTGTGAATAATCTATTTTAGCGAATTAATTTAAATTCTCCATATACTTGCCTTATTTTAAAATAGATCTTTCATGAGGACCGTTCCCTCCCTCTGGATGAGCTCTCCATGTCTCCCATTGGGTCTTTGTTAATATTTCTTTAAAGCAGGTATCTAACTTCATAATAAATTGATCAAATTGTCTACCTTTTGCATTCGGGTCCTTCATTTCTTTCGTTTTTACAGTATACTCAGTATAATAAACAAGATAACATCTGTAGGCCTTCTTTGCCGTTAAAGAATCAAGTTTAAACATATGAACTAAATTGCTAGTAGCATTCGTTGCAACTTCTTCTGGATCTGTACTGTATGCAACATCCTTTGAGTTGTTGTGTTGCCCATATACATTCCCTAAGGCAAGCACTAATAAGAATGACAACACAGAAAATAATCTAATTTTTTTCATAATTCATAAAATTTAAATAAATACTAAAATTTTACATCCACAGTACTAAGTGTTCTTATTCATGTAACCTAAATTTATCTAAACAAATAATTCATTATAGACATTAAGTGTTTCTTTACCCATTTTTTCAAGGGAAAAAGTGCTTTCTGATGAAAAAATGGCATTTTTACTTAAATAATTGGCTAAAGTCTCATCCACACAAATTTTTGAAATTAATTCGGCCAAGTCTATTTCATCAGGTTCTAATAATTCATTGGTTTTATCTGGGACAACTTCACAGATTAAACCATCTTTTCCATCCGTAATCATTTCATTAAAACCCGGAACATCGCTTATAATTACGGGTGTTCCCCTTAGCATCATTTCTATGGTCACAATGCTACCTTGCTCAAAACGTGAGGGGACAGCACCAATATCGGCAATTTGATAAAAATGTTTTAGTTTTTCCTCATCAACTTGCCCAATAAAATGGATCCTTCCGTAATAAGATTTGATGCAACTGAAATATTCTTCAAATTTTCCACCACCTACAATAACTAACCTTAGGTTACAATGCTTAGATGCTATACGTTCAAAGGCTTTTATCAGACAATCAAGCCCTTTTCTGGCATCTAACCTTCCTACAAAAAGAATTATTTTGTCTTTAGCGTTAAATCCTAATTTTTCTTTAATCTCTTCCTTTTTTAACAAGCTTTCTACTGGCTTTTTGCACCCATTACGAATTACTTTAACCTTTGATCCTTCAGCACCATATAGTCTTTCTAGAATTCTCTTTGTAAACTCGTTGCTGACAATAATCCTATCTGTCAAAGCAAGAGTGTCTTCCAGAAAATACCAGTTAGCAATAGCTTTTTTGATATCGCATTCGAATCCTTTGTCAAAGTAGGAAAAGACTCCAGGGAGATACTGCTTTGTATAAACAATGGGACATTTGAACAATCCCTTTATTTCTTTGGAAAGTTTATATTGACTTTCGTCATTAAAATGAAAGAGGACCTTTCGCAAATAGCCATATTTTAAAAACAGCAATTGAGCGACCCTTTTCTCAAAAGGCGTACCCAGGCTTTTCCGAGCCGGGATATAAATGTAATCTATATTCTTTACTTTCTCTATACTTATTTCTTTATAATTCTTGCTTTCAAAAACTAATGCAACCTTTAAATTGGATTGTAATGACAGATAATAAGATAATAGGTCAGAATAGGTTCTCATTCCAGAAAAATTAAACACAACAAGAAAGACATAAGACATTTGTTTGTCATCAATCTTTAATTCTTTTTGTAATGGTTTAATATCTGAATGATTAGATAAAAAAGTCCCAATCCCAGCTAATCCTCGTAATCCTACTTTTTCTTCATTGATAATAGTAGACCAGTTCTCCTCATCTTGCAAGAGATTTACAATTGTATTATTCAGATTGTTATATTCAGGAGATGTCTCAGAGAGAGAGTAGTATATAAGTTGCTCACCGGCTAATAAGGCTGCACCGTCAATACCTACGCCTTCAAAGTGTTCAGCATCTTTATTTAAATAAGGTTGAATACAATTTAATATTCTCTCTGTTCTATCCGGAAAGAACCCCATTTTTTTTAAAGCGGATAAAAAAAGGAATATGCTTCTGAAAGTATCAAGACCATGTGATTTTTTTTGATTGGCATGTAAATCCAAGAATTGTTCACAATCCTTTAATATATTAAGAACAGCCTCATCTGTAAGAAATCCCTTCCGTCCTTTATATTGGTAATCCTGACTGTTTTTTAAACGAGATTGAAAGTATAGTAAATAGTCGGTTAATTCGTAAAAATTTATGCCTGATGTAATTCTTTGAAGAAGAAGGTGATCAATTTCAGCAAAAGTCGTATCGGAATCAGCTTCAATGAAACCATTCCTGATAAGATATTCAATGCCCCAGCCAATGCCTGTTAGCCCGTTATAAAAATCTAAAGTCTTGATTGTTTTGGCTTTTTGATAAACATCTTCTATCAATTCATCAGCAATTTCGCGATAAGTATCTTCATTTGCTAATTTGGCATAATGGTAGAGAAAAATAGCTATTCCAAGTTTACCTTTAGCCAATCCAAGATGGTTAATTTCACTGCTTTTTAGGATCAAAAACTGCGCAATGCGTTTAAGATAGTAATCAATTTGTTGCTTTAATTTGACGGTCATCGTTAATTTTAAGGTTACTCAAAAGCCTAAGCTCCGTGTATAAATTGAATCCTTTGCTGATTTCTACATGAATTATATAATATTAATTTCAATAGGTATGTGCTTATATAGTTGTAAGTTGAAGTTTTGTATTACAATTATAATAATTTTTTTTCAATTTTTAAAAAATACAATGTTATTTATTGGTATTATTCTTTAAAAAGCTTCCACGGATCATTTTTCTTATAAAAAGTTTCTTTCTGATTATTAACAGGCTTATTCAGCGCATATTGTTCTCCTTCCACCACAGAAACAACTCCTCCCTGTAATTTAACACGTCTCACCCTTTCCAGCATCTCTTTTTCTCTGTCCATGATTAGTTCATTTATCATTCCATACTTGACAAACTTGTCTTTTACCACAAAAAATGGAGTTCCGAAATTGAATATTTTTTTGCTCCTGTACATATTTGATATATTTTTTTTAAAATAATTACAGTCTAAAGTAAGCCTGAACAGGTAACCCAAAATATCATCCACATAAAATATGTTTTTATTGTAAGGGAAGCACATCGTTACCTGACAATGACGGATGTATCCTACAGCCCTCAAAATCTGTTGAGGGGGGACAATAGCATGAGGATTCCATATTCCCACAAAGGGTGTTTCAGCTGATTTAATCATTTCGTTGATATAAAAGTGCTCTTGTAATTCCGGACTATCGTTATACCTAAAATGATGAGAAACTTTAATATTTTGATATTTCAAAAACTTCAACTTTTTAGCTCTACCCATCTCTATAAGTATGACATTAGTTCTGAAATATTTTTCAAAATAGTCAAGTACAATAAGCAGGGCCTCCAGTTGTTCATCCAGTTCAATTGTAAATGCAATTACAAAAGTTGTATCTGTAAGATCAGCTGCAAGGATCTCATCCTGTTTTGATGGGACAACTAAAGTTTGTTCCCGTAAGAAGGCTCTTGAGACTAACGTTTTGTACAACTTATCAAAAAAAGTATGATAGAGATTCTTATTATGACGTTTCCAAACAGATTGCTGGAGGTGAAGTACATAAAAATTTACTGATAATGCGTCTTCTATATTTTTTGAAAACTTACCGGGATCAGGTTCAAACATATTACAAATAACCGCTGCAGAATTAATTTTATTTTCAAGATCATTCAAAAAGATCATCCGTGAAAGAAGCATAGCCCCAAATTCGTCAGAAGAACTCCACATCTTAGATTGATTCCTGTCTGTGTATTCCAGACAGTCTTTCAGAAATTTTGCCTGAGGCATACTCTTAATGACAGATTCATTTACAGCATATCGATGATAAGGGAGGGTCTTACCAGAAAAAAAGACAAAATCATCTATAAAATCTAAGGGTTTTAAGCAAATCGTATCCAGGTCGACCCACCATCCTCCCA
>DATBXH010001185.1:0-2203 GCA_036514375.1 Bacteroidales bacterium
GTATGGTAAAAGCCATTGCTGCAACGATAAATGAATTTAAAATATCCATTGAAAATGTCGTTGCTGCCAGTCAGGCAATGCAATCGGTCGCCGTTCAATTGTCAGAAGGTTCTACAGAACAGGCTGCTTCAACTGAAGAAGTATCATCGAGTATGGAAGAGATGGTTTCGAACATCAATCAAAATTCTGATAATGCAACGCAAACTGAAAAAATTGCCATGCGAGCATCAAGTGATATTGAAGAAAGCAATAAAGCCGTAACTATTACAGTCGATGCCATGAAAAAAATTGCAGATAAAATATCGGTTATTGGCGAGATAGCTGAAAAAACCGATCTATTGGCAATAAACGCCGCCATAGAAGCGGCACGCGCCGGTGAACATGGCAAAGGTTTTGCTGTTGTGGCAGCCGAAGTACGCAAACTTGCAGAAAATAGCCAGGCAGCTGCAAAAGAGATAGATGAATTGTCAAAATCAAGCGTTCGAATTGCCGATGAATCCGGAAGACTGTTACAAAAAATAGTCCCGGATATTCAAAAAACGGCAACATTGGTACAGGAGATAACAGCTTCCAGTCTTGAACAAAATTCAGGCGCAACCCAAATAAATAATGCTATAATGCAATTAAATGCAGTTACACAAAAGAATAGCGCTGCTTCTGAAGAAATGTCGTCGAGCGCTGAAGAATTAGCCAGCCAGGCAGAACAATTGAATGATACCATATCGTTTTTTAAAACTGAAAGCGATAACACTATGGCAAGCAACCAAAGCCGGATTCAGCAATCTTCAAATTCTTTTAGGTCTGCCGGTACAACAGGTAATCGTTTACTGGTAAAGAATACTGTGCTAAAGCATGCGGTCTCAAATCTTAAACCAATTCATGGCAAAAATGATGAACAGGGTATTGATCTAAATGGAATGTCTGATAATCATTATGAAAAATTCTAAAGAATGAAGTACCCGGGCGGTATCTGCATTTCAGATACTGCCCTAGTATAAAATTAAATAATTGCTATAATTCTTGGCTGGTAAAACATTGCTTTTCAATCAGAGGACAAATGAAAATTAATAACATTATGACATACAATTACTTATTATTCAGAATATACAAAAATCTGTTTACTGTAAGTGTTAACAACGTACTCGAAGTTTTTGAAAAACAAAAAAATACGCCTGGGCCAAATGCTCCCAATTTCGTTTTAAGAATCATCGATTTCAGGGAAGAAGTTGTGCCTGTAATCGATTCATGGGCAAAACTTAACTTCCATGTCCTTGTCCTCGATTCTTCAAATGAACAACGAGTTTAATATGCTGCTCAACGTTGAAAAAGTTTTTCGTCGTTGATCTTTCTGAAATATAAATAACATAAAATAAGGTAATTAGTTTAATCAATTAAAATCTAAAGCCATGGTTAAGAAATTTAAAATCAACGACAAGTTGTTCACCAACTTTATTATTGTTGCTTTTATTGGTTTCATGATAGTCTGGGTTCGCGTCCAAGGCATACATATGATTATGGAAATACAGGATGTAATTACCAGAAACACAATATCTCCAACAGCGTTTATGATGAGATTATCAATGTTTCCTTAATCCTTTTAGCGGTGAACATGAATTAATAATTAACAAAATAAAGGCTCCCGCAAGACTTAGTATGGTGAATTTGAAAATATAGTTTATAAAACAGTGGAACTTCTTTAATAACCTGGAAGGCTACTTTAAGGAAAGTAACAAGTCTGGGAAAAATTATAAGTTAAACCAATTAATACTTAACGCCATGTTTAAAAAAATGAAAATCAGGACAAAGCTTTTATTAAGCATTTTAATAATCGCTTTCATAAACATTGTAATTGTTTATATCGCAGCTTTAAGCATCAAAAAAATTGCTGCTTACAATAAGGCAATGTTCGAAACTACAACTTTGCCTATGGATTATTGTGTGGATATTAGCTCATTGTTTCAGCAAATGCACGTTGATGTAACGACTTGTGTTGTAAAAGAAAAGAAAGATGAAATACAAAGCGCCCTCGATCATTTCTATCATCTCAGTAACCAATTTGATTCAGCAATGCAAAAATATACTTCAACACTTTTTGATGAAACTGATAAACAAAATTATGAAAATGTCAAAGCGGTTAAAGGTGAGTATGTAAATTTAATGCAGGAGATCGTGCCTTTGGCTTTGAAAAATGATGATGTAACAG
>DATBXH010001186.1:0-7316 GCA_036514375.1 Bacteroidales bacterium
TCCAGGCTCAGAAAACAGGAAAACTAGCTGATAAACCTTTGTTCCGCGATCCGGTTTTCGATGGTGCTGCCGATCCTGTGGTAATCTGGAATCGCGCTGAAAAGAAATGGTTTATGCTTTATACCAATCGGCGTGCTAAAGATACGACGCTTGATGGGGTTAAATGGGTGCATGGCACACCCATAGGCATAGCAGAATCTTCTGATGGAGGAGCCACATGGAAATACCGTGACACTTGTGACATACAATACCGGCCTGATAACGGCTATACATTTTGGGCACCCGAAATAGTTTATTACAAAGGACTATATCATATGTACCTGTCCTATGTCCCCGGTGTATTTTCAGACTGGAAACATCCCCGGCAAATGCTGCATCTCACCAGCAAAAATCTGATTAACTGGAAATATGAATCGACCCTGAAACTGGCATCGGAAAAAGTAATTGATGCCTGTGTTTTCCATATGCCAGATGGTACATGGAGAATGTATTACAACAACGAAGCCGATAAAAAATCGATATATTATGCAAACAGCCGGGATTTATATACCTGGACTGACAGTTCCCGTAAAGTGGTTGGCGACCGTGGCGGTGAAGGTCCGTATGTGTTTAAATGGAAAGGGAAATACCGCATGATAGTTGATAACTGGAAAGGTCAGGGAGTTTATTCATCGGACGATCTCATTCATTGGCAACGCCAGCCAAACAACATTCTGCAGGAATCCGGCAAAGGAAAAGATGATGAAGGGTTTGGCTACCATGCCATGGTTGTAGTTAATGACGACAGAGGATTTATATTCTATTTCACCCATCCCGGACGAAAACCAGGCGCATCGCTTCTTGATCAACGCCGTAGCTCTATCCAGGTTGCCGAATTGGAATTAAAAGACGGACAGGTTGTTTGCGACCGCGATAAACCGGTACATATAAAGCTTGTGCCACCTAAAGATTAAAAGACAATACAGTAAATAATACTATCGATTAATTCAATAAATACTCCATCGCATTCTACTCATTAACACACTTTCCTTAAGATGAAAAAAATAGCCTTTTGGTTCACATTATACTTTTTAGCAACCAATTTCACACATGCACAAGTATATTCACTGGATGCACGCATTACACCTAAGGAAATCCTTTCCGGACATTTGAAAATGGGCAATCCCGGACCTGCAGGAAAAGAAATACTTTTGAACAATAAGTATATTACGATTAGTGGAAAACCTGTCATTCCTGTCATGGGTGAAGTCCATTTTTCCCGATATCCCAAGGAACAATGGGAAGATGTTCTATTAAAGATGAAAGCGAATGGCATTAACATTATAGCCACGTATGTTTTCTGGATTCATCACGAGGAAATTGAAGGTCAGTTCGACTGGAGCGGTAATAAGGATTTCCGTAGCTTCATCAAACTCTGCCAGAAACACGACTTGTACGTTTATCCGCGTATCGGTCCCTGGTGTCATGGAGAAGTAAGAAACGGCGGTACTCCGGACTGGATCTTCCGGAAGAAAGATTTGGTCGACAGATCTAACCACCCGGTTTACCAGTTTTATGCGGATCGCTGGTACAAAAATATTGCTTTGCAAATGCAGGGTTTGTATTACAAAGACGGAGGACCCATCATAGGTATTCAACTTGAAAATGAGTACAGGCGAGGGCCTGGTGGTAATGCTCATATCCTGTGGCTCAAGCAAACAGCCCAAAAATATGGTATGGATGTTCCCATGTACACCGTAACCGGATGGGGAAATGCCTCTGTACCACAGGATGAAGTTATTCCTTTGTTTGGAGGATATCCGGAAGAACCCTGGCAAACCAACCTGGAAAAAGCAAAGGAAAATATCAATTTTGAGTTCGATGCACCATTGAACGATGAAGGGATCGGAGCCGATGTGGCTGGTAAGGAAGGTAAAAAGACAGCCGACTATTCCCATTATCCATATCTTACTTGCGAAATAGGCTTAGGCAACCAGATATCATATCACCGCAGACCTATTTTAAACCAGTATGACGGACTAGCCATAGTTACTGCCAAAACCGGTTCGGGTAGTAATTTACCAGGCTATTATGTATTTGCAGGCGGGTCCAATCCTGTTGGAATTTACACTACCATGGAAGAAAATCAGGATGAAACAGGCTACTGGAATGAGTACCCTGATATTTCATACGATTTTCAGGCCGCTATAAAAGAAACCGGTGAGTTGGCTCCGTCTTATTATCAAATTAAAAAGCTACATTATTTCTTAAATGAATTTGGAGACAGACTTGCACCCATGTCACCTGTGATTCCAAAAGATCAACATTCAAAGGAAGGGCTTCAGTGGGCATTGCGGGTAAAGGAGAATGCAGGATTTGTCTTTGGCATGAACTATTACCGGGGAGTTGCCAAACCGGTACAAAAGAATGTCCAGTTGAATATCACGCTGCCTTCTGAAACATTAGCCTTCCCTTCGAAGCCGTTGGATATTCCCGATAGCTGCATTTTCATCTGGCCTTTTAATTTTGATATGGATGGTGCATTGCTTAAATATGCAACCGCACAACCTCTTTGCAGGATAAATAAAACCGGCCAAACAAACTGGTTCTTCATCCAGAACCTGGGTGTAGTCCCCGAATTTTGCTTTGATGATGCCACGGTAACCTCTGTGGAGACTACAAATGGAAAAGTTTCTCAAAGCCAGGGTCGATTCTTAGTATCTGATTTTAAACCGGGCTTGTCCGAGAATATTAAGGTGAAAACGAAATCAGGACAGCAAATTAAGTTGGTTGTTCTTTCGTTCGATGAGGCTACCCATTCGTGGTTATTCAGGAATGAGGACAAAAAATATCTCTTTGTTTCCAACACAAACATGTACCTGAATGGGTATGAACTGTTTTTATATGGTTATTCCCCACAAATGAAGTTTACCTCATTAGGTGACAATATCGGCCCTCAAACGGAGAGCCAATCACTGAAAGAGAAAAAGGCCAATGATTACACCGAATACACCCTGAATGTGCAGGAAAAGAAAATAGCCTTAGATATTCATAAAAGAGAGATATTGGATGATGCACAATGGCTAAAAACCTCAGTCAACGCTGTTACTGCTAAAAACCAGTTATACCATAGGATTTTTACCAAAGAATTTGACTTGGATAACCCGTCGCCCGTAAAGTCAGCCACCTTGTATTTATTTGCAGAAAGCGCCTGTAAAATGCGAATCAACAGTAACTGGCTTAACCAGGAAATTATTCCAGGCAAAATAAACCGGCTGGATCTGACCGGGTATCTTCAAAAAGAAAACAATACGTTGATTATTGATTTCCCATACGAGCAGGGAGAGAAAGCCTTTGCCGCAAATATCGAAGTTGAATATTTCAATTCCGATAAGATAACTGTTATGACAGATGCGTCCTGGTTAACCACTGATGTCTACACATTACCGGCAAACTGGACCATAGCAAAAGGTGCAAAAGCTCCGGATATTGTCAAAGCCAGACCTGTCAATTACAGTGTTTTATCAACTCCAAAAACAGAATGGGATGTTACAGTTCCTGCTGATTACCTTAACGGACTGAATAATTTGTACCTGCATATTGATTATACAGGTGACATAGGTCGTTGCAGACTCGGGCACCGCCTTATTTCAGACAATTTCCGGAATGGAACTATCTGGCCAATTCAATTAAAACAATTTGGTGAACAACTCGAAGATAAGACATTAACCTTTGAAATAATACCATTAAAACCCGGTTACAAAATTCTTTTTGATAAAGCCCCCAAACCAGAGGAGGTTGGCAATACCAATATTAACTCAATAAAGGCTGTACCTGAATATGGAGTCAGTTTAACAATAAAATAGTCAATTGTTTGTATAAAAGTTTGGCACAATTTTTGAGATTGTTTAAACATCTTACACTCTAAACTTTATCGCTATGAAAAAACTTTACTTCTCTTTAATTTTACTATGCTGGTTTTTAGCAGCGCATGCACAGGTTACTATAAATGCTTATGTCCAGGACAAATTCTCAGGATATAAGGAAGGTGATTCCGTTCGTATATATGGGTTTGTCAAAAATCCGGAAGGACAGGGTGATTTCCTGATTAAAAAGAACGATGACTACAAACGGATACCTGTCTCGAAGGTTAAGGCATCCAACGCAACATTAGGATTCTGGGATCATCTGTGGTTTTACAACCGGGCTGGCGAAGTTTATATAAATGGATGGGACGACAACATAAGAAATGATATGCAGTCGGATTGCAGGGACTTCGTTCAGAACCTTCAAAAGAACCAGCTACTGTTTGACGATGCGTATGTGCTGGATTATCTGTCGCAACTGGTACATAAAATCTGCCCCACCAAACTGAATAAACCCAGGGATAACTATTTAAACGTGTATGTCATGAAGTCGAATGACGTTCAGTCATTTTCATTTGACAATGGGACCATCGTGATTTCCACGGCATTGCTGGCCGGTATGAAATCGGAATCCGAACTGGCGGAAGCGCTTGCCAAAGAAGTTACAAACATAGTATTGGAGCACAACCTGGTAAATCTTAAGCATCAGATCAGGGCGCAGCGTGCTGCGAATTTCTGGACAGGCCTGGCTGCAGTGGCTTCCACAGCAGCGGCGGTAAACAGCGCAGCAAAGGGAAATGATAAATTCACCTTTGACGATGCATTAGCGGTTACCGCGGCTACAGCTATTATTTCAAACAGTATCGTGGAAGGCATTGGGGCAAAATATACCAACGAGCAAAATACAGCAGCTTTTAATGATGGACACCTGTTTGTAACAACGGAATATAACAAAATGGAACATAAAACTCCTGATGAATTTAACAGGATTATTTCGGAAGTACTTTCATACACTGCCTGGCAGAATTTCTATGCACTAAACTATACTGAATCCATGAAGTTAATTAATCGTCTGGAGAATGCCGGCATAGCCACTGAAGATGATTACCTGCTAAAAGCCAAAATTTACCGAACACTCTACAATACCGATGAGAGCAATTATGAGGCATTGCGTTGTATTAAAACAGCCAAAGGTATTGGCATCGTCAAACTTGTTGATTTAAGTAAGGAAGAAGGATTACTTTATCTCCGGATTGGCGATAAGGTAAAAGCTAAAACTGCATTTCAGGAATATTTGGCTGGACTGGAAGAACTGCAGTCCAAAGGAGACGATTGTGCCACAGAAATTAAATGGGTACGAAACATCTTGTATAAAAATATTTGAGTTTTATGTTTCCGATGCCATAAATAACGTTAGTCGGTCCACATTGGAAAATGCAGGGGCTTAAAAAACCATCTTCGGGTTCTCCCCGGAATGTTTATTTTTAAAAAGCCCGTAAGGTATGCGAAAAATTAAATCTGCAAGGAAGTGTCCTTAACTCGTATTGAAGTGTGGTACTTGTTTTTTACTTTTGTAAAAAAAGATGCTATGAATACTTTCAAAGATTCAATAGACAATATCTCTAAAGGCGGACTTGCAGGAGCGCTATTGGGAACTCTTGCCTCCGCAAAGGCTTATAAGGATACCGACAATCTCACCCGGAAAGCTCTCAAAACAGGATTCTTTGCCGGTATTGGATATTTTTTGGGAGAGTTTATTGAAAAAAAGCTATTTCGAAAATCATAATTTAAGCATTCAATTCATATGCTTTCCTTCCAAAAGGCTTCAATTGATGATATCTATCTTCTGCGAACCCTGGCCCGTGAAATTTGGACCACATGCTATCCTGGTATCATTACCATGGAACAAATCGAATACATGCTGAACTGGATGTATTCAGCCGAAACCATTCGTAAAGAAATAAAAGAGGGCGTTTACTGGGAGTTAGTATATCTTGAAAACATGCCCATTGGCTTTCTTTCCATTACCTGCACGAATGATGGAATCGCAAAACTGAACAAACTTTACATGAAGAACACCCATCACGGTAAAGGTTTCGGACAGCAGGCCTTATCACATGTGACTAATTTTGCAAGGAAGAATAAACTGAAAGAAGTTTATCTTACAGTGAACAAAGAAAATAGTAAGGCTATCAAAGCTTACGAAAAGGCAGGATTTGTCCGTTCCGATTCGGTGGTCAATGATATCGGCGGAGGATTTGTAATGGACGATTATATATATCGCTACATCATAAAATAGTCGTTATCTTTACTCAATATGTTAAATTCCAGGGATGCAAGCAGGAAGTAATACACCACCACCCATATTGGTAGTTTCCGGAGGTAAAGGAGTTGCGGGAGATTCTGTGGTACAGTCCATCCTAATTCAGTTTCCTAACAACAAGATACCTGTAATCATCGTTCCGGATGTTCTTACTCCGGAGAGGGCCTGGGATGCGGTTCAAAAGGCATTAAATACCAATGCGGTGATAGTCCATACCATGGTAAATCCTGATATACGTAAAATCCTGGTAGATGCCTGTAACCAAATGAACGTAACCCATTTCGACCTGGTTGGTGGTTTGTCGGATTATCTTTCCGATTTATTAAAGACTCAGCCTATAAGCAAGCCCGGGCTTTACCGACTAAGTCATATCGACTATTTTAAACGTATCGAAGCCATTGAATTTACCCTGAAACACGATGACGGACAACACGCCGAGAAGATTGAAAATGCGGACATCGTCCTTACCGGTGTTTCAAGAACGGGTAAAACTCCATTGAGCATTTACCTGGCCATGTTTGGATGGAAAGTTGCTAACGTTCCATTGGTACTGGGCATTGAACCTCCGGCCAGTCTTTTTAACGTAGATAAAAGCAGGGTCTTTGGACTGACCATATCTGTAAATTATTTGATTGCTCAGCGGGGAAACCGGGTAAAAATGCTTAATATGCCGCAGGAAACGGATTACATTGATCCCCGGAAAGTACGCATGGAATTGGATTTTGCCGAAAGCATTTTTAACAAAGGCGAATTTACAATGATCAACATTACCAACAAACCCATTGAATCGTCCGCCAACGAAATACTCACACTGCTTACGGATCGTTTTAGCCGGGATCAGTGGAAGAAGATCTGACTTTATCTAAATCTTTAAAACAGCCATATTATAGTCCTAAAACAATCAATGCCTTTACAGAACTCTACAAAAGCAGCCTGCAAAAGCATTGACCTAGTAACTCAATTCACAAAATCAAAAACCATCACGTCCGCCGCGACCACCAGGACCACCAGGACCCGGGCCAAATCCTCCACGGCCAAATCCTCCATGGTGGTGTTCTTCTCCGTCGGCACCTTGATAGTTCCTAAGTGTATAAGTAAACGAGAACATCAGGAACCGTTGCAATACATTTGTCCTCGAATCGGAAATA
>DATBXH010001187.1:0-3286 GCA_036514375.1 Bacteroidales bacterium
AAGATGTGATCAGTGAGCTCGAAAGACGCTTTGAAAGGTTCGGGGAACAGGTAGAAATGATAGATGTTGCCACGCCTATGACGTACAAAAGATACACCGGCAACTGGCAGGGTACCTATGAGGGATGGCTGCTAACGCCTAAAACCATGAGAACACGAATGAGTAAAACCTTGCCAGGTTTGCACAATTTTTATATGGCCGGACAATGGGTAGAACCGGGAGGCGGATTACCCACTGCCGCTTTATCAGGAAGGAATGTAATTCAGCTTATTTGTAAAAAAGACAGGAAGAAGTTTAATGCGTCGCGCTAAGTATCCACTGACAATACATACAGAAACACAGGCCTTGCTCGGCATAGCGTCCCGCTATGTCGTCTTCTTCCGGCCTCCGGCCGCTTCGGTTCTCCGGCCAATTCGATTATTGTTAATCTGACATTTAATGTTTTAATCCGGCTGGAAGCCGGTAATAGCAAGCGTAGCGAGACGCTACGCTTAGCAGGGGTTAGTCCGGCATTTTCAAATTTATTCACCACCCGATTATTGCTATTATTTATTGTGATAACGATCCTGCTCCTTTTACTTCAATCCAGGTGATGTCATCTTCTATTTCCTCATCATACCTAAAAAAGTAAAAGCTTGGGGTGTCGGCTCGTTGAACAAAATCATCCAATCTGACAAACTCAGCATTTCTAAACTCTCTTAAAATAAGTATTTCGCTGTAAGCAGGCACCCTGGGATTCGTTTCCTCATCGAACGCCATGGGACAGTGCGTTAAAAAAAGTCCGTTCAAAATATTATCCAGTATGACTAAACCCGATTCCATGCAGCTTTGACTTAGCTATACAACAATCCGGGGGTAAGGCTGTTTACCGGCTAAAAAAAATATGCTACACGCACAGCATAGTAGGAAGTTACGTTTTACATCCCGGCTTCCGGTCATGCAAACATTCCCCTAATCTTCTTTGTTAAACCATATTAAAGATGATTCTGTTCAAATACATGACACGTATGGAAAAAAACAAAGAAGTGGTTATCCGATTTAACAAAGAATTTCTCGAAAAAGGCAATGCCGCAGTTTTAAGAGAAATTGTATCCGAAAATTTCATCAATCAAACTGCACCCCCCAATACCCCCAACGATGTGTCGGGTCTCATTCAATTTGTTGAGGTATTACACAAAGGCTTTCCCGATATCACCGTACACATCCTTGACCAGGTGGCTGAGGGCGATTTGGTAGCTTCGCGCAAAATCATTACTGGAACTCATCTGGGTGAAATTATGGGACACCAGCCCACCGGCAAAAAAGTAACCATCAATGTCATGGATTTTGTCCGTTTAAAAGAGGGCAAATACATTGAGCATTGGGGCCGAAACGACATCATGCAGGTAATACAAAGCCTATAGTTAACGGAAGCGTTGACCCTCGTTTGGCAGGTGGTTGTCACGCTGCCTTCCGTATCCCGGTGACTATGAAACGATGTAGCAGGATTAAGAGGTTGTCTAAAAAGTCTTAAATGGAGCGTAGTCTGGAGACTACGCTCAGCGCTCCGTATTGTAGGACAGAGAAGTACGCTCGGCGTCATTTATTCACTTGTCGTTCATGAGAACGCTTCGCTTAGTTACTCACTTCGTTCGTGAGAACACTTCGTTAAGTTCCAGATTACGCCGCATCAGGGACTTTTTAGACAGTCTCCTTTTTCTCTCAGTTTAACCCATAATCCAGGTCAACAGTTTGGATAATAAAATCAGGAAAAGGATAAACCCGATGAACATGGCCAGATATCCCAAAAATCCATGTCCTTTCCCTTTGATATCGTTTGTGCTATTGATGTCATTTATATTATTAGTTTCCATATTTTTCATGAATTATTAAATGCACAGCATCCTGAGTGATGTTTCACTCAAAAGCTGTCATGACGGTTAAAAAATAAAAGGCAGATTTCAGCCAATACCACCGGCAAAAGCCTGATATTGAAAAAAGGTCCGTTAGCTGTAAGCTAAACGGGAAATTTTCAAATCTGAAGTTTACAGATAAGCCCCAATATGGATGGGGTTACACGCCGAAGTGCAGTATTACCGGTTAGATATGATAAACCTATAGATGAAAGGCTTTTGAAAGGAGGACAGGATACAAGGTGAAATAAAACCTTATCGGGAAAAGACATCACATGATGTTGTGACTTTTCCGAAGAGGAATAGGATGCATTTCCTGCAATAAAGGGACTGGTTTTTATCAGTACATTCCCTGCACGCTCTGCCCGATTTGGAAGATCAACCTGGCATGCCTGTCTGATGCCAATCGTAAAAAGAACGATAAGCAGCGTTACAAAAAGACTTTTATGTTTTCGTATAAAACTCACTATCCGAATCGGTTTTTGCAAAAATAACAATTTTAACAAATGCTCTTTCTGTTGTGTGACATCTGCCAATAATTTTCCCATTTTTGCAGATTCAAATTATTTGTGTTAACGTAGTCTGGAATGCAAGAAAAAAGAACCTTATCCGGGTTTCAGGTCATCCTGATGTCGGTGGCCGCAGGTGTTTCTGTGGCCAATATTTATTACAATCAGCCCATACTGAAGGATATTGCCGAGTCCTTCAATGTTACCGAAGGCAAAGTAGGCACCATTTCCATGCTTTCACAAATCGGCTATGGGTTGGGTCTATTCTTCCTGGTACCTTTAGGAGACAAAATCAATAAGAAAAACCTGATTCTCACGCTGCTGTCATTACTGTTCATTACACTGCTGCTCATGGCATTGTCTGCCAGCATTACCGAAGTATTGGTATTGAGTCTGCTGATAGGTATTCTTTCCGTATCGGTGCAGGTAATTTTACCTATGGCTGCCAGTCTGGATTCCGTGAACCGAGGAAGAACTGTAGGTACCATTTTCACCGGCATTCTCATTGGTATCCTGGCTGCCAGGGTCTTCAGCGGCTTTGTGGCCGAATGGATGGGGTGGCGCTATGTTTATGGTATCTCTGCCGGACTGATACTGTCTGTTCTTGTCTTACTCCGTATTTATTTGCCTGATGTGCGAAACGAATTCAAAGGGCATTATTTCCAGTTGCTGCAATCGGCTTTATTGCAAATAAAACGTTTCTCCCTGCTCAGGGAAGCATCGCTCGTTGGCGGATTGCTTTTTGGCGTGTTCTGTTCCTTCTGGACAACGCTTACCTTTCACCTCAGCGGCGCACCGTTTAATTTTCACGCCAATGTCATTGGATTGTTTGGCTTGGTAGCTATCGCCGGAGCATTAATGGCTCCTGTTTTTGGCAAGCTGGCA
>DATBXH010001188.1:0-2293 GCA_036514375.1 Bacteroidales bacterium
TTTTCTTATAAGAAATGCGACTACTCTTATAAGAATTGTAATTTTTCTTATAAGAAAAATAGTTTCTCTAGTAAGAAATGCGACTTTTCTTATAAGAAATGTGACTACTCTTATAAGAAAAATGGTTTTTCTTATAAGAAACAAAAAGAGACCTGACTTTAGCAGAAATATATAAAACTATGACTAAAATAGAGAAAAACCGGACTCAACGTTTGTAAACCTCTTATATATGGCACGTTAATCTATCAAATCAAATTTTGTATAAGGTACCAAAGCGGCAGGAATCGTTATACCATTTGATGTTTGGTTATTTTCGAGCAAAGCAGCCACAATTCTGGGCAACGCTAAAGCGCTGCCATTTAAAGTATGGGCAAGATTCGTTTTCTTGTCACCTTCTTCGCGGTACCTGAGTTTCAACCGATTTGCCTGGAAGGATTCAAAATTAGATACCGAACTCACCTCGAGCCAACGTTTCTGTGCTGCAGCATAAACTTCAAAATCATAAGTGAGTGCTGAAGTAAAGCTCATATCTCCCCCGCAAAGCCGCAAAATCCTGTACGGAAGTTCTAGTTTTTTCACAAGGCTTTCCACATGATTCACCATTTCTTCCAAAGTCTCATAAGATTTTGAAGGATGCTGAATCTGCACAATTTCAACCTTGTCAAACTGATGTAACCGGTTTAATCCTCGAACATCTTTACCATACGAACCTGCTTCACGACGGAAACATGGCGTATAAGCTGTTGCCTTGACAGGAAATTCACTGGCATTAAGAATTACATCGCGCCAAATGTTAGTAACCGGAACTTCTGCCGTTGGAATGAGATAATAATTATCGAGGGTAGCGTGATACATCTGTCCTTCTTTGTCAGGTAACTGACCGGTACCGTAACCGGAATCTTCATTCACCATCAAAGGCGGCATATATTCCTTATATCCTGCCTGAGCTCCTTCATCCAGAAAAAAATTAATAAGTGCGCGTTGAAGTTTGGATCCTTTGCCTTTATAAACCGGAAAACCGGCACCTGTAATTTTATTACCTAGCTCAAAGTCGATGATATCATATTTTTTAGCCAGATCCCAGTGCGGAACAGCTTCGGCAGACAGTGCAGGCATATTTCCGCCGGAACGAACGACTTCGTTATCTTCAGCCCCATTTCCTTTTGGAACGGAAACATGAGGCAGATTTGGTACCTGAACAAGTAAATTTTTTAACTCAAGTTCTGTATTTTCAAGATCGGTACCAAGTTGTTTCGATTCGTCCTTTAATTGAGCAGTCCGCTGTTTGGCGGCCTCAGCTTCCTGTGTTTTGCCTGTTTTATATAACATCCCCACCTCTTTGGCAATGTTATTCATTTCGGCCAGAATCCCATCATTCTGATTCTGCAACTGACGCCTTTTCTTATCGAGTTCTAAAATCTGGTCAATGATATCTTTGCCATTAAACTTTTTAACGGCTAATCGTTCCAGGACGTAATCCTTATTCTCTTCGATAAATTTAACAGTGAGCATAGTAAAAGTACTAAGTAAGAAGTACAAAGTAAGAAAAAGACAAACTATTCTTTTTACTGATTATTTTGTACCAATTTATAAAAATAAAAATCTCCTGCACATTTTACTAATCAAAAGTAAATGTGCAGGAGACAATATCGGAAAAATCAAAGTTCAATTATTGCTCAAACGGAATAACTGAAACATATGATTTATTGTTTAATTTTCTCTTGAATTCAACAACACCATCAATAAGTGCAAATAAGGTGTGGTCCTTACCTATGCCAACATTTAACCCCGGATTATGTACGGTTCCTCTCTGACGAACAATAATATTGCCAGCTTTTGCACCCTGACCACCGAATAATTTAATACCAAGTCGTTTGCTTTCCGATTCTCTACCGTTTCGCGAACTACCCGCTCCTTTTTTGTGTGCCATTTTCTAAATATTTTACTGTTGCTTTGAATCTTATCCCTTAATATCCTGAACCTGGATTTGAGTTAAATCCTGGCGGTGACCATTCATTTTCTGGTAACCTTTTCTTTTCTTCTTTTTGAAAACTAATACTTTGTCACCCCGAACATGTGCTAAAACCGTAGCAGATACTTTAGCGCCACTAACAGTAGGTGCACCAACTTTTACATCGCCATCGTTGTCAACCAATAAAACCTGATCGAAAGATACTTTTGCACCTTCTTTGGCATCCAGACGGTTCACAAACACCTTCTGATCTTTTTCGACCTTAAACTGTTGGCCTGCGATATCAACTATTGCGTACATTATTTTATGTTTTTCTATTTT
>DATBXH010001189.1:0-4431 GCA_036514375.1 Bacteroidales bacterium
TATCTTGGATAAGTAATTTACTTTTGTCTCTGTTTTATAAAATACCCGGTAGAAAAGATCTGCCGGGTATTTTAGTTTGTATTCAGAAATTTTTTTAATACGGATATGAAATGACTGGTATTTATGGGCTTGGGAATAAACTCGTCGCAACCGGCTTTTATATAATTTTCCCGTTCGTGAGACTGAGCATAAGCAGTTTGGGCAATAATAGGAATGGTATGATTTGTAGATTTTATAATTTTAGTTGCTTCCAATCCATTTAATACAGGCATTCTTATATCCATAAGAATAAGATTGATACTGGGGTCATTTAATACATAGTCAATCGCTTTCTGACCATTTTCAGCCCATCTGATATTCACGTTGGTTGGTTGCAGCAATGCCTGCAGGTATCTGTAATTTAACTCTTCATCTTCAGCAATCAGAATTGTTTTTTCACTCCAGTCAATATCTCTTACTTTTTGATTATTATTTATTTGCTGCTCAGAACTTAATGGGATTGAAAAAAAGAATTTGGTTCCAACTCCCCATTTTGATTCAAACCATATTTTGCCCCCCATAAGTTCTACAATGCCTTTGGCTAAAGAAAGGCCCATTCCTGCTCCTCCGTGCTCTCTTGTAAAAGAATCGTCACATTGCCGGAATCTTTCAAAAATCAATTTTTGTTTAGCCTTGGCAATCCCTTTTCCTGTGTCCATTACAAAAAAACGAATGCAATCGTTTTCCATCTGATAACCAAATTCGATGGTGCCATGACTGGTAAATTTCAGCGAATTACTTAACAGATTGGTAATAATCTGCCTGATTCGAAAACTGTCATTAAAAAGTAAATCCTTTCCCGGGTTTTCGGGCATTGTAAGTTTTAAGACGACTGTTGTACCATGTTTTATTTGTACACTATCAGCAAACGTGTCATACAGATCGTCCAGTATTTCCTGCACTGAGAAGTGTTTACGATTCAGATGTAACTGGTTCGATGATAATTTTGAAAGATCGATAATGTCATCGATTAATCTGAGAAGTTTTTTGCCCTTGCCTTGAACAATTTTAAAGTAATCTTTCTTCTGATTGTCACTAAAATAAGGCGAATTGATTAATTCAGTGAATCCGATTATTGCATTCATTGGAGTCCTGAATTCGTGAGACATATTATTGAGAAAGGCAGTTTTTAGTCTGTCTGATTCCTCCGCCCTTTCCTTTTCCATCATTAATTCACGCTGTACTTTTTTTATGGCCGAGATATCCATCATACTGAATGTAACTCCCAGGTCAGGTTCTTCAGCGTCAATGTATGATACAAAAATGATGGCGTCTACGATTGTTCCATTCTTATTAACGATAGGGGATTCAAACGACTTTTTTTCAACAATAAGATTGTCGATTGTTGCTGTTAGATTAACATAGTCCTGTGAATCTGCAAAAAGAAGTTCAGGGCTGCGACCAATAAGTTCTTTAGGTGTGTATCCTGTGATTCGAACCATTTGATCGTTACTGTATGTGAAAATATTCTTCCGGATGAAACAAATACCTAGTGGTAACGAAGTCAAAAGACTGTTAAGTAAGGCCTCGGAGTGCTTTATTCTCTCAAATAGCCTTTTTTGCTGCTTTTGAAACGCCGTTTTACTAATTGTGTTTTCTCTTACTTCATTTTCATGTGCACTTATATTTTGGATAAGAGATTTGATGATGAGCTCCTGTTCGGCAATTTTTTCCCGTAATGCTTTAAATACAGTGTCGTTGTCGGTTTGTTTACGTAAACTTGCTTGGTATTCCATGTTTTTTAAACCCAGAAACGAAATCATTTCACCCAGATAAGACGCATTTTTAATGGTTTCCCCGAGGGTATGGTCATTCAGGATTTGTATTTCTTCCAATGCTTTATTAAAAAGGTCCGGATCTGTTTCTTTTGATTTATTCATAACAGAAAGAGATTCGGTATCAGGCATTTCTTTCTCAATGAAAAACTGGCTTAAAATCAAAGTTGCCACAGGCATATTTCTAATTTCCAATGGAAAAGCCACAGCATGAAGCCCATCATTACGTTTAAAAAAATGGAAAGGCTTCTGAATAAAAGAGGTCTTGCCGGTGAATTCGCAATATTCCTGGTATAATTCGTCGAAATTGTGATGAAAGAATGAGTATTTAGTTTTCCAACCTATTGAAAATATCAGGGTTCCTTGTTTATTGTACAAAACGGTTGGAATTTTGTTGTATTGATAGAATTTTACAATTAGTGTTTTTACATCGGAAAGATCAGAATCCTGAAAAGCAAAATCATGATCTTTAGTAGTCTGATCCAAACTGGCAGCAATAATGTTTTTTAGCTCTTCATTTCGCTGCTCCAGAATTTTGTTCTGTTCAATCAACTCCCCAATTTTCCTCAGAGTTTCCATGAAAGAAACAGTTCATTTAGAGTTAATAAGTTAGTGAAAATCTTAATATTCCAACAAAAGAATTGCCGATATTTTTAGTTGCGCCAGGATTCAGAATATATTGAAGGCAGGGTTGAATAACATACCTTCCTCCAAAGTGAAAAGCATATGTGGTTTCAAATGCTGTTTCATTTGATAATGTGCCAGGCGTATAATTAATAAAATCATAGCTCAGTGAAATATGTGCAATCCCTATTCCTAATTGGTCGTAATATCTGTTTGGTAAAATCCCGTGGTAGCGCAAGCCACCGCCTATAAAATAGTGCACCATGTTTATGGAAGGTGTAGTTAAGCCTCCCTGAAAAAATATGCATAACCCCCGTCCTATGGTAAGACTTCGCGGAAATAAGGCCTTTTCTGTAAGCAGATACACACCATAATTCCCATTGGTATGTTTAAGCGTATCGAAATAATTAAAGAACTCTCCTGTGTGAATATATGTCCCAATTTTGAGGTCTCCTACTTCCTGGTCATTATTATACCAGGAATACTCAACTTCGCCTATGCCGAAAATACCTTCCTGCAAATTAATGTTCCAAGCAAGATTATATCTGTTATTGTCAAAATTTCCCGGGTTCCCATCATAAACACCTATCTTACAGATAAAGTTTTGACTGGTTCTGTATTTTATCAAAAAGCCAAGCCCGGCCAATGGATAAATAGAGACCGGCATATTCAGTGATACGGATGGCATAATTCCAAAGGAACTGTTCAGAAAGACCTCGGTATATTTTGTTCCAAGAAATTCTTTGTTCATATCATTTTGCCCAACCAGAAAGACAAATTTTCCAAACTCCTGACTATACCAAAATTCGAATAGTCCGGTATGGTCGCCGGCTTCAATGTTTGATAATACCTGAAGATCTCCGGTAAGGTTCTCACTTGGACCTTTTCCATGAGTATTCAGTCCATGGATAAAGAGATGCCCGTTTTTCCATAATCCTGCTTTACTTGTATTGAGGTCAAATGTTAGTTCTTCTTTTCCTAAGTATGTGAATCCTCGTTTTGTTCCTCCATCAAAATTCTTGACGAAGTCGCCCGTTACAGTCGTAGAGAACCCAATACCATCGCTGAATTTTTGTTGCCCCTCGGAAACCTGAGATAATAAGAATGCCAGTAATGTAAGTGATTTTGAAACCATTCCGTGTTCATTTTGAAATAGTCCATAGACTTCGGACTTCAGAAGTGTAACCCCGTTATATTAAAGTTACAAATGAACGAGCTAAAAAGCCAGGAATAGCATATTTATTTTCGGATAATATTTATGTTTGGTAAATGAGGATTTCGGGACAGAATTGGTCGGTCAGTGAATTTATTCTTTTTTGCTACCGCTTATAGAATATTTATATTTGGGGACTCCTCCAATAGGAACTGTGAAGAAACGTAAGTTTTCGCCATATTGATTTTTGACATTGATGACAACATTATTGTCTTTGACTATTGGACTGCGTCTTTTAATAAATTGAAAATCAAGCGATGTATTTTTCTCTTCCGGCAAGATTTTAAACTCGGCAGATTTCCATTCATTATCCCCCGAAACTTGAAATATCTGCCCCTGCCGTCCCACCGAAACGACACGGATGACACCATCATCATCCCAGTCAAAATTAGACATACGAACCGAAATTACCCTGTCGTCTATAAAAGGATAGATGTGAGAGACCTCTTTAGGATCGTCAAACAGACGGAAACAATACCTATAAGCAAAAGCGTTACCACCTTCGATTGGCTTATTTTCTTTACCGGAAGTACTCATAAAATAGCGGTAAGCATTCCCATCATCACCAGCAATACCTTCGCATATGACCTTGAAGATATATCCGCCTGAAAATTCGTCGGTATGCTCTCCTTCAGTAGGGTTAAAGGGACCAAATGTGTACCATTTCATATCATACCTGGGGTCTGCTGCAAATGTTTTCGAGGCTAGCAAATTACCACTCCTATAATTGCCTTTGGGTTCGGTTTCACGGGCTTCAGGGTTCGAATAAGCTCCATTTCC
>DATBXH010001190.1:0-6136 GCA_036514375.1 Bacteroidales bacterium
GAAAAAATGATAGTTGCACCCTGATTCCGAAGCTCCAGGATTTCGTCACGCAACAAGGTAGCATTTATAGGATCGAAACCACTGAAGGGCTCGTCAAATATCAAAAAGCTGGGATTGTGCAATACTGTGACAATGAATTGAACCTTTTGAGCCATCCCTTTGGATAAATCTTCAACCTTTTTGTCCCACCACCCCTGAATTTCAAATTTCTCAAACCAGTATTTCAGACGTTTTAATGCATCAGTACGGGAGAGACCTTTAAGTCTTGCAAGATAAAGTGCCTGTTCGCCAACCTTCATTTTTTTGTACAGGCCCCGTTCTTCCGGAAGATATCCGATGTCCAGCACATCCTCAGCAACCATTTTCCTTTCTTTGTAATAAAGATCGCCTTTATCCGGGGCAAATATCTGGTTAATAATACGAATCAACGTAGTTTTACCAGCCCCGTTCGGGCCCAACAATCCGTAAATACATCCTTGTGGTACGGTTATACTGACGTCATTCAGCGCTGTAAAATCACCATATTTTTTATCGACATGCTCTGCTTTAAATATTTCCATCAATCAACGTTTTACTGTTTCTATGTTTGTCAGGAATAAGACATAAAAATAAAATAAAAAATTAAGGAACGTCTACGTTAAAACAAAAAAGCACGCATGAGAATACGTGCTTTTTTGTTAAGAATAATATACCGATCAGCCTTGGTCAAAATAGTTTTTCATCCGTTCAAAAAAGCCCCTGTCGTTCCGGTCGGGACTGGGTTTGAAATTGGGCGACTCAGTAAACTTTTCAATAATTTTGCGTTCTTCCTTACTTAAGTTTTTCGGGACCCACACATTGATATTTACTAGCAAGTCGCCGTGTCCGTACCCATTCACTTCAGGAAGCCCCTTGCCACGTAGTCGCAATATTTTTCCAGGTTGGGTCCCGGGTTCAATTTTAATTTTAACTTTCCCATCCACAGTTGGTACTTCAATAGCAGAACCAAGGGCTGCATCAGGAAAACTCAAATAAAGGTTATATATCAAATCATTACCATCACGTATTAGTTCCTGGTGTTCATCTTCTTCGATTAATATTAACAAATCTCCATTAACTCCACCACGTCTGGCAGCATTACCTTTTCCACTTACGCTCATTTGCATACCATTAGCAACGCCGGCAGGAATTTTGACAGTTATTACCTCCTGATCCTTGACAATTCCTTCACCATAGCAATAGGTACATTTGCTTTTTATAATGCGACCTTCTCCATCGCAGGTAGGGCAGGTGGATGAAGTTTGCATTTGACCGATAAAGGTGTTTGTAATTCTAGTAACCTGGCCGGTTCCCCGACATGTGGAGCATTCACTGTACGCTGTACCCTTTTCAGCGCCGGTACCGTTACAATGTTGACACGACACATATTTCTGGACCTTAAGCTTCTTCTCAACACCCTGAGCAATTTCCAATAAGTTGAGCTTTACTTTTACACGTAAGTTGGAGCCTTTATTAACCCGGCGGCCACCTCCACGGCGAGAGCTTCCGCCAAAACCTCCGAATCCGCCAAAACCTCCGAAAATATCACCAAAGTGCTCGAAAATATCTTCTACGGTCATACCCTGGCCAAAGCCTCCGCCACCAGCTGCACTTCCAACGCCGGCATGTCCATATTGATCATATCGGGCACGCTTGTCGTCGTCACTTAAAACCTCATAAGCTTCAGCGGCTTCCTTGAATTTTTCTTCTGCTTCTTTATTTCCCGGATTTTTATCGGGATGAAATTTCAAAGCTTGCTTACGATAGGCTTTCTTTATTTCATCCTTAGATGCATTCCGCTGTACTTCGAGTATTTCGTAATAGTCTCTTTTGGCCATGTTATTATTTCTCTGTATTTAACTACAATATTTTATAATTACTCGCCAACCACTACTTTGGCATAACGAATAACTTTGTCGTTCAGGCTATAACCTTTCTGGATGACATCAACCACCTTCCCTTTCAGTTCTTCTTCAGGAGCCGGAATCTTAGTAATCGCCTCATGAACATCTACATTAAAGTCCTGTTTGGAAGCTTCAATTTCTTTAACACCACGTTGGCTTAAGAAATCCTTAAATTTGTTATAAATCAATAACACTCCCTGCTTAACAGATTCCAGGTCTTGTGCTGTTTCCATAACAGAAAGACCCCGTTCAAAATCGTCTATTACAGGAAGTATGCTGACAAGGATATCTTCGCCTGCAGATTTAATAAGTTCTGAACGTTCTTTAAGAGAACGTTTCCTGAAATTATCAAATTCCGCCATTAAACGGACATACTTATCTTGAAGCTCCTTCAATTGCACTTTATATTCTTCTTCTTTATTGGATATTTCCCGGATAGGTTCTGCTGTAGGTTCCGCAGTCACTTCAGATGTGACTTCGGAAGGTTGTTCGTCATCAGACGCTGACATCTTTTCAGCACCATCTGTCAACTGGTCTTCAGTTAACCCTTCTTTTTCTGTCGATTTTTCGTGATGACTTTTATTTTCTTTCTTTCCAAAAATATTGCCTTTCGCTTTCACCATATTTATTTACAGTTTTATCTTTTAATTAATCAATGGAATCTATCAAAATGTCTGCCATCGAAAAAATCCGTCAATTTGGCATTGCAAAGAAAATATAATCCGGGAAATAATATGTAAAATTGATTGGCGGTTATTAGTTATTCGAATTTAGATTTCTATATAATAGTAATTTACATAAATAATTTAAGATTGCTACTGAATTTAATTACGCATATATTGGTTATATCTTATTCTATTCGTGTGATTTGGGCACCAAGGTTATTTAGCCGTATATCTATTCCCTCATAACCACGGTCTATCTGGTCAATATTATGAATAATACTGGTTCCTTCAGCTGAAATAGCAGCAATGAGCAGTGCTACACCTGCACGAATATCTGGAGATGTCATTATAGTGCCACGAAGTTTGAATTTATTGTCAAGGCCAATAACCGTAGCACGGTGTGGATCGCAAAGGATAATCTGGGCCCCCATATCAATCAGCTTATCAACAAAGAACAGGCGGCTTTCAAACATTTTCTGATGGATAAGCACGCTGCCTTTGGCTTGAGTAGCTACAACAAGCAAAACACTGAGAAGGTCAGGTGTGAGACCGGGCCATGGTGCATCTGCAATGGTCATAATGGACCCATCAATGAATGTTTCAATTTGATATGAATCCTGGGCGGGAATGAAAATATCGTCATTCTTGCGCTCCAGTTTAATTCCAAGACGTTCAAAAGAATAAGGGATAATTCCCAGGTTGTCAAATGCAGTATTCTTGATAGTTATTTCTGAATGAGTGAGTGCAGCAAGTCCGATAAAACTACCAACTTCAATCATATCGGGAAGAATTTCGTGCTCACATCCCTTAAGCGATGTAACACCTTCGATAGTGAGCAAATTTGATCCAATACCATAAATTTTTGCACCCATCTTTACCAGCATCTTACATAGCTGCTGAACGTAGGGTTCGCAGGCTGCATTGTAAAGGGTGGTGGTACCTTTAGCCATTACAGCTGTCATTAACAAATTAGCAGTACCCGTTACAGAGGCTTCGTCTAGCAAAATATAAGTGCCTTGAAGGTTTTTAGCATCTATCTTAAAAAAATTACCTTTAGGATCATAAGAAAATTCGGCTCCCAGTTTCTCGAAACCTATAAAATGAGTGTCCAACCGTCGACGTCCTATTTTATCCCCGCCAGGACGGGGAATATAACCTTTTCCATAGCGAGCAAGCAATGGTCCGATAATCATTATTGATCCGCGGAGACTGGCGGCCTTCTGCTGAATTTCATTGGACCTATCCAACAGATCTATGTTTACGTCATTTGCTTGAAATATGTAAGTTTTGGGAGCAGTTCGAGAGATTTTAACGCCAAGTGAGCGGAGTAAATCAATGAGGATATTTACATCTTTAATATCAGGAATATTGCTAATAGTAACCGGGTCAGATGTAAGCAAACAGGCACAGACAACTTGTAATGCCTCGTTTTTAGCACCCTGTGGATAAATGTCACCACGAAGCTGAGTTCCGCCCCTGATTTCAAACTTAGCCATTATCCGCTAATTAGTAATTTTTCCCTTTCTTTGGGGAGGGAAGCATAATTTTATCCCTTTTCTTCTTGCCTTTATTTAAGATTTCACGAGTTTCCTCAAGTTTGTATGTGTCGTCGAGTTTTATTCTTCCTTTTGATAGCACTTGAAAATCATTTACAATAACCTGATCATCAACAGCCTCTCGGTTCCAGGTCAGATATGATTTTTTCATGTGGTTGGCAATAATTGAGATAAGTGCCCGTCGTTCCTCACCATCTTCCATCTTGCAGGCATAATCCACCATTTGCTCAAGTACCTTACCGTAATGTTTATAGCGTATAGGGGATTGGGGGTTTTCTACAATCTTAGGCTTTTCCTGAAACGTTTCAGGAACCGGGATATCATATGGATAGTCTATGTCTAGTTTGAAATCGGCCATAATGGCCAAATGATCCCAAAGCTTATGCTTAAAGTCGTGTATATCCCGAAGATGAGGATTAAGATTACCCATCACAGCAATCAGAGCCTGTGCCAAACGATTACGTTCGGTACGATCTTCAGTTGCCATGATCAGGTCAACCATCTTCTGGATGTTTCTTCCGTATTCCGGAAGTACCAACCGTTTACGGGAGGTATTATAATCATATTCCAACATGTCCATCATAATTTTATGCAAAGCTAATGTTTTTGTTTATAGTATCAAACAATCTTTAATTTGGCAAATTTCAGCAACAATTGTTTTTGGCCAGACCCTTGAAAAAATACCGTGGCTTTAATATTTGGGGCATCACCTTCAAGATTTATGACCTTCCCAATTCCGAATCTTTCATGCATCACCTGCATGCCTGTCTGAATTTTTGAAGGATCGTCGGCTTGAAAATTGCCTGTTACAGTTTGTTGAGTAACGGCCTTTTCTATCTTAACCAGTTTCTTAGGTTTTAAGGATGTTGATAATATCTCCGGAGATTGTGAGTCCGTCCTGTTAAACCTGGGTTTTCGCATCCAGCTTGTTTCCTCCTGAGATTCGAAATCCGGCGTAAAAGAACTGTTATTTTCAACTGGCAAATCAAGGTATTGCTCATCTATTTCATTCAGAAAACGGCTGGGTGAACAATTGGTAACATTTCCCCATTTAAACCGTGTTTCTACGCAAGAAAGGATCGCCTTTTCTTTGGCCCGGGTAAGGGCCACATAGAAAAGACGGCGTTCTTCCTCAATGTCTTCTAACGTTGTCAGCGACATTTTGGAAGGGAATAGTTCCTCCTCCATCCCCACAATGTACACTACACTAAATTCAAGCCCTTTTGAAGCATGTATGGTCATAATCGTTACTTTATCAGCATCCTCTGGTTTTTCGGTGTCTGCATCTGTTAACAATGCAACATTCTCAAGATAATGTTCCAGAGTTAAAGGACCTGTATCAATCTGATTTTGTGTAGTGAATTCACGAATACTGTTCAAAAGCTCTTCTATATTTTCGAACCTGCTAATGCTTTCCGGTGTTTTGTCCTGCTTTAGTTCATTAATAATTCCGGAACCTACGGCTACCTGGTATGCAAGTTCATACGCATCTATAGTTTTCAGTTGCTTTGAGAACTGCTTAATAAAAGCAACAAACTGATTGATCTTGTTTTGTGTTCCTTTGTTTATTCCAAGCCCAAGCAATTCCAATGCCGAAGCTGTTTCGAATAGTGACATATTACGCTGCTGAGCACATTCTTCAAGCTTGCTTAACGAAGTCTCGCCTATACCCCTAGCAGGATAATTGATGACACGCCTGAAGGCTTCATCATCTCTGCTGTTAACAATTAAACGCAAATATGCGAGAACGTCCTTAATTTCCTTGCGCTGATAAAACGACAAGCCTCCATACACTTTGTAAGGAATGCTGCGTTTGCGTAAAGATTCCTCGAAAATACGGGATTGAGCATTGGTCCGGTAAAGAATAGCAAAGTCACGGTACAGTAATCGCTCAGCCATTCGTATATCAATAATTGAATTAGCAACTACAAATCCCTCTTCATTGTCAGTGGCAACCTTGATGATTTTAATCCTGTCACCTTCCTGATTTTCA
>DATBXH010001191.1:0-2132 GCA_036514375.1 Bacteroidales bacterium
CTTTTCTCAGGCAAATGGCCATGAATTTCTCTTCTCCGTTTTCTTTCCAAATGGAGTTTAAGCGAACGATATGGTTTTTATTCCTGAAATAACGGTCGTAGCTTACTTCATTAAAAACATAAAGGACCAGGAGGATAGAAACGGTAAGCCCGATAGACAGGCCCAGAATGTTTATGATAAAAAACCGTTTCTGTCGGTTCCATAACTTCGACATGTGTTTAATAAAGTTAAACATGGCATTTAAGTTTTAATGATTCCGTCTCAAGAAGGATGCCTTTTTTGTAAAGTTTATAAAATCAGCATAATATACGAAAAATAGGAAGCCAATTGTGTAAAATAATTTAACACCTGATGTATTATTTTTAGTCAGAAACAAAAAATGAAGATACATATTAAACATAACAACCGCCGGGGATTCACTCCTGGGCGGTTGTTGTTAAACTAAACTAACAAATAATACTATAAAACATCAAAACTTATTTAAAATTCAGAGTTATGGAACCTCCTGAAGTTGACGTAGGAACCAGTTTTCTCCGCCGTTCATTTGTCCTTTAATCTTGTCTTTTTTGCAGTACCGCATTAGGTAATCTCTTTAAGGTTTTAATACACTGCAATCCCGTAAAAGCTTATTTCGGGCCGTAGTCTTGTCCAATGGTTAAAGGAATTGCTCTGATTGGATGAGTAATTTAAAGTATAATTCCCCTTCTTAAGCAGTAGAGTTTTATTCACATACCTATTGGTAGAAATGCCTCCCGCATATTGGGTATCCTGCAATTGCATAATCCAGACGGTGTCGTGTTTCTCATTTTCAATCCAACCGTAATCAGCAGTATTCGGAAACCTGTATTTGTAGTCGTCGGATACTTCCACCAGCATATACAGAAAGTCGTCGTCCCACATCGAACGGAACCAGGCAGAAAGATCTTTGCTGTCCTGTAATTTGTCAAATCCCTGGATCGTATGTGTCAGTTGATATCTGGGTGCGCTGTTCCATTCGCTTTCAATTTTTCCGTCAATGGTTATTGGCTGATGAACTTTCGGAGAAAAGCACTGGGAATCGTCCGTGTTTTTCCGGGCTTGTTTGCATAATTGCATGGTACCGTATACAGCTGAGCTGTTCCACGCTTCCTGATCGTTTTTGAAATGCCAGGTGATAAAATTTTTCCTGCCATTTCCATCATTATCTGCAACATTAATGTCAAAACCCATCTTCATACCATCCGAAGGTTTTAATGAGTCAAGTGTTTTCCAGGGTATTTCTATCTCGAACAGATAGGATGTTTTGGAAGGGTCGCCCTGTGCAAATTTTATGTTATCGGCTGTTGAATAATTTCCTGAAACTTCGGAATAATCATAATCGAACCTGTACTGACGGTTAGAACGATTGTTGAACAACGTTTTTTTCTCATTCTTCATATCGAAATATATCTCCGCAATGTCATATTGCCAGAGATCCTGTCCGACCTCTTTCGTAAATTCACCTACTGCAAAAACATCCACAATAGTATCTTTCTCAATATGGAAAGGTCGTTTGAGTTTAACATAATCGCCAACTTCACTGATAGCAGTCCGTGGCTCTCTTTCAAGCAAATTCCAGGGCACGTCCAGGCGTAACACTTCCTGGTAAATACCTGCAAGACGGGCTACTTTTTCCGGTTGGTTCAGGTATTTATACATCCGGATATAGGAAACGAACTCATGGACTAATAAGTCGCGGTGGACTGTTCGGCTTGCCTTTCCCAGGTTTTCCTTCAGGATCGCATCCGGTTCATTCATATCTATTGCCGGCAGGCTATCGCGCTGCAGAATAAAGGTTTTAAGAAATTGGGTTGCAACCGGTGAAGCAAAAACATCCCCTTTTTGCAATTGAAATGGTGCGTTAAGGTTTCCGGAATTGGCGAGTACAATAAGGGTAAGACTATCTGTCACCGATTTCAGCATAAGTGCGGATACATCTTTGTCCTGTCCGAACGCCCAAATATATTTCTTATTGTTGTAAAATTGAACAAAGCATCCTAGTCCCGATGGTGTTAGTTCGCCATCGGTAAGATATACCGGACGGAACATGAGCTCGTAAGTGTTCCCGTTTTCGAAAAGTTTTTTTCTGTCCATAGCCATGGAGTATTTTGCCA
>DATBXH010001192.1:0-4235 GCA_036514375.1 Bacteroidales bacterium
TGTTATCCAGATCCTTATATTTAATGTCTCCAGGTTGTACAGCACCAAAGGCAGGAGCAGGTATTCCGGCTTTCAGGGTTCCATCGGCATTGAAATCCGTAATATTATAAAACCCATCGGCTACAAGACCTATCGGTGTACCGATAGCCAAACCGGTAGTTTTACTGAAATCATTCACAGGAGGAATTTCAGCCTGATAATCAATCTTATTCTTGCTGTATGCAGCAGAAGCTCCAATAGCGTACCCAACCTGACCAATGTTATCGGTAAAGCTTGCACTTACTTCATACCCTTTATTGGTGACTTTGCCAATGTTTGAATAAGGCAGAATACCACCATACTCGGCCATTAAGGTGTTATTCTGAGTAACAATGCCACTGCGTTTATCCTCAAATATATCTGCTGTAAATGACAATTTATTAAGTAAAGTAACATCAACACCTACACTGTATTTCATGCTGCCTTCTGCAAAAATATCCGGATTAGCAGCATACGACTGAATAATTCCGCCATTACTGGTGGGTGAGCTATTTCCTGTATAAAAAGTTCCACTACCGATAAAGTACTGCTGATAGAGATACCGACCCTGATTGCTTTGGTCATTACCTATTTTACCAATAGAAGCCCTGATCTTTAAAAAATTAACAACCTTATTATCTTTCAGGAAAGGTTCACCAGATACCACCCAGCCGGCTGCCACTGCAGGATAAAAACCCCAACGGTGATCAGGAGCATAATTATCCGACCCACTCAGCCCAAAGCTTCCTTCCAATAAATATTTGGAATCATAAGCATAGAAGAGTTTACCACTAACATTTTCAAAATGATAAAAAATATTATTCCCGGTATTCTGGCCCGGATTGTTCGTGCCATAGTCGGTGGTAAAATTGCTGACATAATAATTGGCCACTGCAGAAAGGGCATGAACTCCAAATGTTCTGTTATAACCGGCTGTAAGATTAATCTGTTTCCAGTCGTACTGATCTGTAGGCGACGAACCGTTGGCCACAATATCGGTGGTTTTATCGGTAGTAGTCTGCACACCGTTGTAGAACCTTGCATACGTGGCCGTTTTGCTGGAACTGTTCCGGGTCCAGGTATTGAAGGAAACTGCCTCGTTGAGGTACAAGCCCTGTGTAATGAAATCAAGTTTTTCCTTTAAATTAAAATTAGCCTGCAATGTCCGGTCGTGCGTTGACACCCATCCCAGCGCATTTAACGAGGCTACAGGGTTGTTCGGATAAATGGAAGTTCCGGACCATTTACCGGTGGCACTGTCCCTAACCGGATAAATATTCGACGGATAAACGGAAAGATCCTGCCAAAGCTGAGGCCCGTTATAATTCGGGTACCTTCTGTCTTCTATCCTGCCTCCGAGATCAACCTTTGCTTCAAATATTTTGAAAAAATTAAAATCCAGGTTTGTACGAAGATTAAACCGTTCGATCTGGGCATTGGAAGTTCTGTCGCCAGTGGGAACATTATAGAGGCCTTGCTGGCGCATGTAATCCAAAATCACCGCATATTTTGTGGTGGTATCCCCACCCGAAAACACAACATTGGCATCGGTATAAGGACCATTTTTACGGAGAACCTGGTTATACCAATCGACGTTGGTGCCGGTTCCGTTTTTGTAAGCCTGTAACTGAGCATCGGAATATTTGGGCGACCAAACAAACTGGTAACCGTTCAGGGTATAATTATCGTTGCTGATGGCCTGGTTATAAAGCCTGGCATAATCGTATGATCCATAAGGTTTGTTGATATTGATAGCTTGCTGAACACCACTCACTACCTGTATCTGTACACGGGGTTTACTCAAAGTCCCCCTTTTGGTAACCACCCACAAAACTCCATTGGCCCCTTTCATGCCAAAGGTTGCCAGTGAAGCCGGATCCTTCAGAATCGAAATGCTCTCGATTTCGGAAGGTGACAGGTACTGAAAGTATGAAGAAGTGGTCTGGAAACCATCAACATAAATTACAAGACTTGCATTATCGTACGTTCCGATCCCCCTGATTGACAAGGAGGCACCATCGTAACCTGGCTCACCCGACTTTTGCTGCACGGTTAAACCAGGCAACAAACCATACAAGGTATTGGTAATATTAGGTACAGGAGTTTTGTATAATATAGACCCGCTAATGGTAGGAACTGAAGTTACCGCATTACTTTGGGCTATTTTTAAGTAGGGGTCTTGTACCGGCGATTGTCTCCGGTTTAGGTTCGGCTTACCTGCCAGGGAGTCCTGTGCCGGCGTTTTGACTGCCTCCTGGGCGCTAATCAACTGCCCCCAAAGCATATTAACCGTTAATAACAAAACCAATATATTATAAGATATTTTATTTCTTTTCATAATATCATAGTTATTTGTGAAGATTACAGATCAGCAACTAGTATCCCGGATTTTGAATTATGATCCCTTTATTGATTTCACTCTGCGGGAAAGGGTTTAGGTATTCCCTGGGAGCCCAGAATGCCTGATACAATACAAAGTCTTGATAATTTGTATTTCCACTGGATTTTGATCCTGTTCCGTTATTAAACGTAAAAGCACGGATTGTACCTCCAATAATTCCATTACCAATATTGGGCAGCATCCAGTGTTTAACATCGTGTAACCTGTAATTTTCATCAAAAAACTCAATAGCCCACTCCCGCTGTATAATGGCACGTAGCTTTGTTTGATCGGTTTCAGTAACAGGTGGTAAACCAGCACGCTGATGAATCTTATTCAGTCTGTCAAGTGCTTTTTGAGTCTGTCCCATTTCATTATAAGCTTCTGCAGCTCCCAGGTAATTGGCAGCCAGACGAAAAATGGGAAATTCGAACCAGCTACGTGAACCTGCTTTGTAATAAAATTTAGTAACCAATGCACAAGCATTACTTGACCATTGAAATAGTTTTGAATAGCTCCAGTTATTATCACCCGGATTATTCCAGGAGTCAATTTGCCAAGCCTGGAAACTGGCTTTAAACCTGGCTTCCATTTGGCCCATTTTGGTCAGATAATCTGAAAATGGAGTGACAGTAGTAGCATTGGGCCAGGTTTGGTCAGTACCGTCTGTTTTATAATAATTCTCCAGATAATTAGTAGTAAGCATGTTACCATATGCTTGCCAGTTATGCACGTTATAGAACGTATTCATTGTAGCAAAAGAAGTATTATCTCCCTTAAAAGCAAGTAATACCTCCGGATTACCAGGCGTAGAAGTTGCATTTCCGTAATCATCCAAAGGACTACCTGTATTGATAATCTGGGCACCACCATTGGTTTCGGCTTCAGTAATCACTGCATCGTTCGCAGCGGCTGCATCATTCCACCTTGAAGGATCGGCATTACCAAGGCAAATCAGGTTATTATTGGAACCAAAATCCAGGTATGGTGTCCCTGTATTAAATAAAGGCCGGGCTGCATATAATAGAGCTTTTGCCTTGATAGCCAGTGTGGCAGATTTAGTCATCCTACCCTGCCAGGTATCTGGCCATTTGGAAGGAAGAACAGCGGCAGCCTGATTGCACCAGGAAACGACACTATCGAGTACCTGTTTTACAGGAGCTCTGGGGATAGCCAGGTTATCAGTCGACAGGAAACTTTTTGTAACCAAGGGAACCCCGCCGTAAATAATAAGCATCTGTCCGTACCGGTAAGCAATCAATGCCTGCATTTCTGCTTTCACTACAGCTTTATCGGCTGCTGACATATCGGTTACTTTGTCGATATTTTCTTTTACCAGGAAGGCCTTACGGATCATCGTATAATTTGTAACAAAACCATCCATCTCTTCACTGCTACCCGAAGCACTAAATCCATTAATAACCAGTCCTTTTGCAACTGTCCAGCTAAAGCCATAATTCAATGCTCCCGACAGATTGTCCATAATCATTGCATTCCAATAAGTTCCGGCATCCCTCAACAACATGCCCTGTCCGAGATTATTCCGGTAAGCCTCAGCAATTGCACTCTGGGCTTTCACAGTTGTTGAAAAAACAGAATCGACCGTCGTCACACTAGAGATATTCGGCATCTGTAAAAAGTCTTTTTGACAAGCTCCCAACAATAGTGTCAAACAAGCTATTGTCCATAATGATTTATATCTTATTTTTTTCATTTTCAGATGAGTTAAAATGTGATATTAGCACCAATGTTGTAAGTTCTGGTAACAGGATAGAGGTATCCCATATCATTTTTGCCAGCGTCAGCCAATTCCGGATCAATACCGTTGATTAGCTTA
>DATBXH010001193.1:0-7867 GCA_036514375.1 Bacteroidales bacterium
CAAATCTTATGAAAAATTTAATAGTCAGGACGAATACTTAAAAGATTTTGAAAATGATCATAAGGGATTAACTGTAATTGACTGTAAAATCCAGAACCTTGACAGCATTTATTATCCAGTGATGGATGAATATAATGTTAAAATTAAAAATGAAGTTAATAATGCCGGAAATCTGCTTTACATTAATCCAATGATGTACCAGCGCATGGATGAAAACCCATTCAAAGTAGAAGAAAGAAAATATCCTGTAGATTTTATTTATGCTACAGAACTGGTCTATATTTTTAAACTCTCACTGCCGGATGGTTATAAAGTTAATACCCTTCCCAAGCCACTCATCATCAAGTTGCCTGATAATAGCGCTAGTTGTCTTTATCAAATTGCGAATATAGGAAATACATTGCAATTGACTTATAAATATTTAATTAACAAGCCCTTGTTCACTGAAGACCAATATGCGGATTTACGTGCCTTTTTTTCAGAAGTAATTAAAAAACACAACGAACCTATCGTTTTAAGTACAAACTTATAAAGACATGAAAAATAGTAACAAACTAACTTTGCTATTCCTGGCTGTTTTGCTAACGGGACAGATAAATGCCAAGGAAATAAAATACAAAGTTTCCGATATCCCAAAAGAATTAAGGGAGAATGCACGTTCAATAGTCCGCAATGAAGAAATTGTGTTTGAAATCTCATCCATCAAAAGTGCTGTGATGAAAGTTACGTATGCTATAACTATTCTTAATAAAAATGGATTGGACGATGCTGAATTTAATGAAGGCTATGATAAATTCCACAAAATATCAGGAATAAAGGGCCATATTTTTGATGAGAACGGTGAATCGGTAAAACGATTGGCAGGTGACGATATTATTGATCATAGTGCCATCTCAGGGATCTCCATTTACGAAGATAACCGGGTAAAATATATCGATCCTAAGTATCGAACTATTCCATTTACCGTTGAATATAGTTATGAGATATCATATGATGGATTATTTGACTTTCCTGAATGGGATCCTCAACCTCATTATAATTTCGCTGTTGAAAAAAGTTCCTACAAGGCAATTGTTCCGAAAGGAATGGTTTTCAGGTATCTTGAACAGAATGTTCCCACAAAAGTGAGTATCTCATCCGATCAAAAAAACGATACCTATTATTGGGAGGCAAAAAATTTAAAGGCTATAATTTATGAACCTTATAGTTTCCGGGACTTATCGCCTGTAGTTTATACAGCTCCTTTTGATTTTGAAATCGAAGGGTATAAAGGAAATCTTAACTCATGGGAAAATATGGGAAAATGGATTTCTGTGTTAAACAATGGAAAAGATAACCTTCCGGATGAGGCTAAGAAAACTATAAAAGATTTAGTTTCAAATACGGACAATGATTTCGAGAAGATTCGTAAAATCTACGAATATATGCAAGGAAAAACAAGATACATAAGTATTCAGATTGGTATCGGCGGATGGCAACCTTTTGATGCTGCAACTGTTAACAGGCTGTCCTACGGTGATTGTAAAGCACTTACAAATTATATGAAAACATTGCTTGAGGTAGCAGGTATAAAATCAAACTATTGTCTTGTTCATGCTGGAGAATCAGCTCCGTTCCTGTACAAGGAATTTCCGTCCACACAATTCAATCATGCTTTCTTATGTGTTCCTTTAAAACAAGATACAATTTGGCTAGAATGTACAAGCCAGCGCTTACCATGTGGTTTTATCAGTGATTTTACTGACGACCGCGACGTACTGCTTATAGACAATAACGAAAGCAAAATTGTCCATACCAAAGCCTATACTGCCCAGGAAAACAAGGAAACGTGTACTTCTCATGTTACTTTTGAAAGTGTAGGTATTGGCTCAGCAATCATCAAAACCAGTTACTGTGGTGTAAAATACGATGATGGTTTAAGAATTATGCTTGCCGATGATGTAGATAAGAAAAAGTTGATTGCAGCAGATATAAGTTTACCAAGTTTCGATGTCCAGAATTACTCATTTACAGATCATAGGAAAATCATTCCAATTATTGACGAAAAAGTATCCGTTTCATTTCGCAGCTATGGCACCCAAATGGGCCAGCGAGTATTCATGCCACTGAACTTTGTAAATCGGTTAACCGATATTCCGGAACGGGTACGTAACAGGAAAACCGAAGTGTTTGTTCGACGTCCGTCATTGGAGATAGATACAGTTATTTACGAATTGCCTGTAAATTACAAGGTTGAAAGCCTTCCTAAATCGGTTGACATCCAGAATCAATTCGGAGAATATCATGCGCATGCAGAAGCAAAGGACAGACAGGTTATTTACTTCCGTTCTTTCCTTATCAATAAAGGAAAATATTCGGCTACAACTTACACTGATTTCATCGATTTCTTTGATAAAGTGTCTACAGCTGACGGCCTTCAGTGCTCTTTGGTAAAAAATTTATAATTTAACCCTCCCAAAGAGGAGGTTGTCTAAAAAGTCTTGAATTGAGCGTAGTCTGGAGACTACGCTCAGCGCTTCGGCTTGTATATCAAAGTAATACGCTCGGCGTAATCTCCTGATTACGCCGCAACGAAGCACTTTTTACACAGCCTCTTTTTCGTTTATATTTCCTACACGATCTTATCTAAGATCTGATAAATTACATCTCCCTCAAACCCTCTTCCCGAAGCAAACTGAAAAAGCTTTGCTTTAATCCGGTATTCATCTGTATCTTTCACGGTCTTACGTCTTTTTGCAAGCTCTTCTCCAAGAATTTTCAGATAAAGCTCTTCGTCTATCTGGTCCAGTGCTTCAGAGATAGCTTCCTGTGAAACCCTCTTTTGTTGAAGCATATACTTTATCTTCACTTTTCCCCATTTATTGAATTTGAGTTTATCGTTAGCAAAATAACGGGACATGCGAAATTCATCAAGAAATTTTTCTTTTTTTAATGTGTCAATAATCTCAACTACGGCTACTTCAGCAAGACCCCAATCTTTTAGCTTCTGCTCTATCTCAAAAGGAGCGTATTCCTTGGAGCTGCATAGTTTCATCGCTTTGTTAAGGGCTTCGTTAGTGGTCATAGCAATTTTGCTTTAAGCATACGGTATTTACCATTTATATCCTTCTTTACCTCAACTGTAAATCCAAACTCCTCAACCGCATTTGCAGTTTCAGCGGCCAGTGATTCATTTATTTCAAAATAAAGATTGCCCCCGGGTTCTAACTGCTTTCCTGCAAAACGGCTGATTGCCCTGTAAAAAATCAATGGATCCGTCTGAGGTACAAAAAGCGCAATATGCGGTTCATAATCCAACACGTTAGCCTCCATCCTGTCCATCTGTTCCACGGTAACATATGGTGGGTTGCTCACAATCAGATCGAATCTGCCAAAGTCCGGTAATGCATCTGAAAGAATATCCATCTTCAGGAATTCCACTGTTACTGAGTTTCTCAAAGCATTTTTATGAGCAGTTGCAAGAGCAGTTTCTGAAATATCCGCAGCCAGCACCTTTGCCAACGGAAGATTCTTAGCCAATGCGACCGGAATACAACCACTGCCAGTTCCTATATCAATAATCCTTGGACTTAAACCATGATAATCATCGAGTATCCAATGCACCAGTTCCTCTGTTTCCGGCCGTGGTATAAGCACAGAATCATCCACATAAAATGGCAGATCATAAAATTCAGTAACACCTAAAATATATTGGATGGGCTTGTTATGCTTCAATTGTTCAATTATATTGTAAATTTGAAGCTCGAGATGACCGGGTATGATTATCTCGGACTTTAAATTTACATCGAACCGTTTAAATTGAAGAAAATGATTAAAGATAAGATAAATAAAACTGTCTATTTCCTGAGCAGGGAAATGCAGTTTTAATTCCTGTGAAATAAGTCGGGATGCTTCGCTTACAGTCATTAACCAAAGTTATGAATCTTCAAAAATAAAAAATAGAATGGAAAGTTCCGGTATCCATGAACAATATATGCAACGCTGCATTGAGCTTGCAAGGTTTGGCTTCGGCAAAACAGCTCCAAACCCAATGGTTGGAGCTGTAATTGTGCATAATGGAAAAATTATTGGCGAAGGTTACCACCACACATATGGTGAAGCCCATGCGGAGGTAAATGCCATTAATGCGGTCGAAGATAAAAGCCTTTTAAATAATTCCTGTCTGTATGTTAATCTGGAGCCTTGTTCCCACACCGGTAAAACACCACCCTGTGCCGATTTAATTATTCAACACAAGATTCCGAAGGTAATCATTTCTAACATTGACCCAAACCGACTGGTAAAAGGTAAAGGAATTGAAAAGCTTAAAAATGCAGGTATTGAAGTTATTACTGAAGTTATAAAGGACCAGGGCGAAGAACTTAATAAAAGGTTCTTCATGTATCATAGAAAAAGCAGGCCGTACATCATTTTAAAGTGGGCACAGACAGCCGATGGTTATATAGATGTTGAACGCTCACCAGCCCAGCCAAAGAAACCCACATGGATTACCAATGAGGAAGCACGAATGTTGGTTCACAAGTGGCGATCGGAGGAGCAATCTATCATGGTTGGTACAAATACTGCTTTTCTTGATAATCCGAAATTGAACGTCCGTGACTGGCCCGGTAGGCAACCTGTTCGTATATTGGTTGACCGATCATTACGATTACCACAAAACTTGCATCTTTTTGACGGGTCCATTCCAACCCTGGTTTTTACTTTAAAGGAAGTGGAAGAAGACGAAAACCCTGCGGTAGAATTTGTAACTATCCCTTTTGATGAGTATCTACCGGAACATATTCTGGGTGAATTATACAGACGCCAGATACAATCGGTCATTATTGAAGGAGGAACAAAGTTAATAACCAGCTTTGTCGAGGCTAACCTTTGGGATGAAGCCCGAGTATTTACCGGTAATAAATATTTTACGAATGGAGTGGTAGCCCCTGTCACAGGCAAAAGCCCATCTGTTACCGAATACTGGAAAGATTGTAAATTGGATATCTTCAAACGGGAGATATAATTTTTCGATAACTGATTTTAAGAATTTTGGGGTTATCAATTCAGCAATATTAAGTTCCTGCCTCCAAAAAGCAAAAGCACAAAATCTTTTTAGATATGCCGGGAAATGTATTTTCATTGCTGAACATCAGTCTTCCGCTTTTCCAATCTGAATATAATCAACATTATTGGTAGTAAACAATTTTTACTTTCCGGAGAATTAAACTTCCCTGAAAGAGAGTATTGCACGATACAACAAATTTTGTATCTTTGGAATCCACAACATCATTGATTTATATGTATTTACACAAATTCCCTACCTATAAAATATTACCTATGAAAACATTAGCAGGAATTATTCTGGCTACTATTTTCTCACTTCAGGCTTTAGGCCAAAATGCGAAGAAGTTTTATAAAACCGGTGAGGAATTTTTTAAAGCATCAAACTTCCAGGATGCCATTACTCAATTTACTAGTGCTGTGGCATTAAATCCCGAATATAAAGACGCTTATTTCATGCGGGGTTGTTCCTACGAAATGATCAAAGATTTTGCAAAAGCTGCTGATGATTTTAACCGTGCCCCGATCTTCGAGCCTAAGAACGAAGAATTTTGCTATCACATTGGCAAAGCTTATTTCGAGTTGAAGAAATATCCCGAAGCGTTGGATATACTAAACAAAGCTACCTTACTTAACAGAAAATACCTGCCTGCTTACCAGCAGAAAATATTGGTGCTCATTGCACTTGATCAAAGCTTTAATGCTCTTAAAGTGAGCGACACAACCCTTGCCCTTGATGGAAATGCCTATAATTACTACCTACAGGGATTAGTGACTGAAAAACTCAATTCCACACAAAAAGCGGAATGGGCTTATACCAAAGCTATTAAAGAGGACAAAAAATATATAGATGCCTATGTTGCACTTGCCAACCTTGAACTTACCATCAACAAACCTGAAGAGGCAATGGCACGATGCAACGAAGCCCTGAAAATAGATCCGAACTCGCGACAGGCATTACTTGTGCGAAGTAAAGTATTTTTAAAAAAATTGGATTATCGCAATGGAATTGACGATGTCTCCAGGGCCATTGTTCTGAATCCGGATGATGAAAACATGTTTTTTGTCCGTGGCACATATTACCAACAGTTTAGTCAGCACCAAAACGCAATAAACGACTTTAATAAGGTGATTTCCTTAAACCCTAAAAATGCAGAGGCTTACTATAGACGAGCCAATTCCTACGAGGAAATCTCTAATTTTCCGGCAGCAATTAAGGACTATGAGTCACTTGTGGCTATATCAGAATACGATGCTAAAGCAAAACAATTGCTTAAACAGGCACAGGACAGACTATTTGAATTGAACAGGGAAAACGATCCACCGAAGCTTGTGCTCATAGATCCTTCTCCAAAAGACAAATTTACCATGGAAATTCCCAACAATAAAAAGGAAATCAGGGTAAAAGGCTATGCCACAGATAAAAGTGCGCTTAGCTACATCAAAGTGAATAATAAAGACATGACCTATGAAAAAATTAATGGTCAGTATGAATTTAGTGCTGTTGTACCTGTGGATAGTATTGATGTCATTACTATTTCAACAGCTGATGTTTACAATAATCTTGAAAAAGTTAATTTTAACTTAAAACGCACGGAAACGGATCCTCCTAAAGTCTCCATCATGGCACCGATGGCATCGGACAATGGAGAGATTTACCTCGACAGTAACGATCCATCGTTATATATCGAAGGTAAAATTGCTGACGAAAGTCCTATCAAATCAATCTTGATTGAAGGAGTTACTGCCAGTTTTAAAGTAGATGAATTAAACCCAACGTTTGCTGCCACCATAGATATTAACAACAAAAGTAAATTTACTGTTACTGCCACCGATATTTATGGCAACGAAAAGTCTTATACGTTCACTTTGAACAGAGAGAGCGCGTCTCTGCTTGGGCAAAACCCGATGGGTAAGACCTGGGTGGTATTTGTGGAAAACTCCAATTATCACTCATTTGCCAGCCTTGAAGGACCTACAAAAGATGTTTCCCTGATGAAGGCAGCATTGGTTAAATATCAGGTGAACAACATAATACATCGAAAAGATTTAACCAAGGAACAGATGGAAAAATTCTTCTCCATCGAACTCCGTGATCTGATTCGCAGTAACCGTGTGAATACATTGTTAATTTGGTATGCCGGCCACGGTAAACTGATTAACGAAACGGGCTATTGGATTCCGGTAGATGCAAACCGTGATGAAGAATTCACCTATTTCAATATAAACTCATTGAAAGCATGGTTACAAACCTATTCATCGCTTACACACACATTACTCGTAACCGATGCTTGTGAATCGGGCCCTACTTTCTTCCAGGCCATGCGTGCCGCTCTCAGGGAACGTAGCTGTGACGACTGGCAGGCAACCAGGCTAAAGTCATCTCAGGTATTCTCGTCGGCAGGATATGAACTCGCACAGGACAATTCCCAGTTTACCAAAACTTTTGCTAATCTTTTGGCCAGTAACCCCAATGCCTGCATTCCTATTGAAAGTATCGTAATGAAAATCAGTTCTACTGCCGGTGCTCAGCAAAAACCCAAGTTCGGTAAAATTGCCGGTTTAACTGATGAGGATGGTACCTTCTTCTTTATTGCCAAAGATAAATGAATTGAAACACAACAACTTTTTACTTGTCAAACCGGTCCCCCTCATCGCAAAACCGATTTGTCTTTATAACGTGTCCCATACTAAAATTCACTTGTTACAAAGACTCATCAGAAAGTTCTTCTTTGTAACTACATTTATTCTATTATCATTTCGTATTTCCTGTTTTCAGACAAAAGCGCAAACCTACTTTTTTGATAACTACTCCGTTGAGGAC
>DATBXH010001194.1:0-4863 GCA_036514375.1 Bacteroidales bacterium
TATCTAAGGATACTGTTTCTAGTAAGTCAGGTTGTTTTATTACAAAAATGTTTAAAAAGAAAGACAAGTCATCTTCAAACAAAGTAAGTGACCTTAAGCAGAAGGACGTGGAAATGAATAATACTACAAAGAAGACAGGGACAAAAACAGACTCAAAATAATCTAATATTAATGCTTAAAGCCGGAGCGTTACCTTATGCGATATTAATTTCTCTCTTGATTATAGCTATTTGTACCATGCTGATTGAGGGGGAATTTCTTAATGCCAAGCTTTTAGAGAAGGAAGCATTAACCGTCCGATTAAATGATAATATAGAATCAGGAGTCAATATTTTTTTATGCAAACCGGAGTCGTTTGACTATAAAAAAGATCGAACCATCTTTCTTTTTGATGATACTACGGATAGGGTGGTAATCCGCAAAAAATTATGGGGGGCTTTTGATCTGGTAAAAATCGAAGCGCAGGTCGGATTGACGAAAGTGGTAAAAAACGTTCTGATAGGATCTTCTATGGGTGCTGATAGTTCAACGGCATTGCGAATGGGCAAGCAAAATGAATATTTATATGTTGCGGGCAAAACCACAATTAAAGGGAATTGCTTTGTTCCTGGTGGTATTATCAAAACTGGTCAGATTGAGGGTCGAAAATTTGAGGGAACTGTTACTGCTGAAGGTACTCTTCATGAAAGTACTTCTGATTTGCCTGAAATAAATAATACTATCGTCAATCAGTTTGATAATTATATGGTTGATAAGGAAAAAACGGATAGTCTTGTGCCCTTCGAAAAAGTAATGAATGTCCCAAAAGAAATTGATAACTCATTTGAAAATAAGACATTAATAGTCTATTCGGATGCAGCAATTTTATTATCACGGATTAATTTAGCAGGAAATATCATTGTCCGGTCTGAAAAAATGGTTGAGATCGATTCGAGTGCCAGACTTCAGGATGTTATTATTTATGCTCCAAAGGTTTTTATTCGAGATTATTTTAAGGGAATTGTTCAGGTATTTGCGAGTGATACGGTAAATATCGGTAAAAACTGCAGATTAAAATACCCCAGTTTTGTGAGCGTCATAAGCAAAGGTTCAGCATCAATTCAGATTAACGAAGGGACAAAAATACAGGGAGCTGTTTTCTTTTACCAAAAGGAGAACTCATTTAACAGAAAATCTCAGGTTTTGATCGGTAAGGGGAGTGAGGTAACCGGCTGTGTTTATTCCAACACCAGTATTGACCACCAGGGAAAAATCTCAGGAATTATTTATTGTAATGGTTTTGTTCTTAGGCTAAAAACCTCTTTGTATGAGAATTATTTATTAGATGCTGAAATTGATGCCGGAAGTTTGCCAAAATTTTATGTGGGTCCTATTATTTTTAAAAATAGCTCTAATCAGAAATTAATTGAATGGTTGAATTAAAAAAGAGAATAAGTGCTTCTACCTTGATTGAGGTTATTGTAGCAATGATTATTATAACCTTGATTACTGGAATGACTTCGTCTTTTATCCTTCAAAATTTTAAGAAAACAAACGTTGCGTTTAAAGCAAAGGCCTTCCTTCTGCTTGATAATGAGGTTGAGCTTTTCGAAAAAGAAAAAGATTATACTGATTTTAGTAAAGAAACAGATGGGTATAAGATCGAAAGAATGGTATCGGTAAATAAGCATGACGACCGGTTAAAGACTGTAAATTTTACAATTATGGATAATAAAGGTAATCTGATATACAGGAGAGCGAAGGTCATAAGGACAAAAGACAGGGATAATTAAAGGCTATGAGAGAACTGAAGGGCTTTACAATTATAGAATTAATTGTTGTGCTTGTCGTGAGTAGCATTTTAATTACGATTTGTTTAAAAGTATATACCGATTTTAACCGGTATATAAACAGAACACTGAAACAACAAGCCTCGGTTAATAAGGTCGTTTGGTTTGCCATACGGTTTAAGGAAGATATTTTTAAGGCCGATTACATCACCGGTGATATGGAAACTATGACAATTGTGTGCACCAGCCATAAAATTAGTTATAATTTTTTTCCAAATAAGGTTTTAATAGAGAGAGATGAAGGTTTGCTTGTTGATACGGTTTACCTGAATATTAAAGACATAAATATTGGCTATATTAAACCTGGAATTATAAATTATGTGGAATTTGAATATAATAGCAATGATGAACCGAATACATTTACTTTTTCGAGCAGCAAAAGATATTCTGCTCGGTTTTTATTTGATAGTCCTTGAATGAAGTCATTTAAATGAAGTTTTATGGGATTAAAGATTGACGGTGTTGAAAGGAAAAATAATTCAAGAAATAATCAAAAATTAAAGGGTCATGATTATTTAAACCGGATTGATCTGAACAAGGATATTCATATTTCCTTTTTTAAAAATAGATTCGGCGATAAGAAGAAGGAAAAGTTCTTTTCAGAATTGGGTATTTTGCTTTCCTCGGGACTTGATATAAGCAATGCTTTCCGATTAATAATTGAGCAGGAAGCAAAAGAAAACGAAAGGCAGGTTTATAAAAGTATATATGAAAACCTTCTAAAAGGGAAAAATTTGTCGGATTCATTAATGAATTCTGAAAAATTTTCAGAGTATGATTTTTTTAGTGTAAAAATGGGGGAAGAGAGTGGGCAGTTAAGTGAAGTACTGAATGAATTGAGTTTTTTTTATGCTAAGAAAATAAAATATAAGAGAAAGTTAATTTCCGTCTTAACTTACCCATCGGTAGTCTTAATAGCTGCTGTAGGTGCAGTCATTTTTATGTTGAATTTTTTGGTGCCTACATTTGTTGATGTATTTAAGCGTACCAATAGTGATCTTCCTGGTATTACAAAGTTTATCATTAGTCTTTCGAAAATGACTTCGGAGAAGCTACCTTTAATAATCGTTTTGTTTTTGATACTTGTTATTAGTATTTATATAAACAGAAGAAAAGAATTCATCAGGAGGACCGGAGCCAGTATTTTGTTAAAGCTTCCCATATTTGGTAATATATTCAAGTTGGTGTATGTTGAACGGTTTTTGCTTTCTATGGTGTTATTAACCAAGTCGAAAGTATCTGTAGTGAAATCAATTGGATTAGCTAAGAGAATGATCCAGTTTTATCCGTTTGAAGCAGCTCTGGGAAAAATTGAGGCAGATCTTTTACATGGTAAACAATTGCATGAGAGTATGAACAGTTTTCCGATTTTTGACAAAAAAATTGTTTCTTTGGTTAGGGTTGGTGAAGAAGTAAATCAACTCAGTTCGATATTTGAGAAGCTTAACAAACAATACTCTGATGATTTGGACTATAAGATTAATAATATCGGTAACCTGCTGGAACCTATACTGATTATTTTTATTGGCTTATTTGTAGCAATCATACTTATAGCGATGTATCTACCAATTTTCCAAATAGGATCTAATATAAGATAGCATCGAAAGATTTTATCTGAAAATTAATAGAAAAAGATTGATTGGGTTGGGACGATAATGGTTTTGAGAAAATTAACTCATTCAGAATCTTTCTTGACTGAGCCAGAATCTGTAGCCAATTTTGTGAAAAAAAGGAAAGCCGGACACTTATTAATTAACTAAGCTCCGGCTTTTTTGCTCCCCCTCCAGGACTTGAACCTGGGACCCTCTGATTAACAGTCAGATGCTCTAACCAGCTGAGCTAAGGAGGAGTGTTTCTGCGTCATTCACTGGTGAAAAACGCGATGCGAAAGTAATAGGTTTCATTAAATCTTGCAAATCTTTTTGCAAGATTTTTTAATTCTTTAGTATCTCCGCTATATAAATTTTTCTTGTAGGTTTGTATAAAAATTTTTATGGATTTAACTACAAAGAGGGCGTTGGTTACCGGGGCCGATGGATTTATTGGCAGTCACCTGACTGAAGCCTTGGTTGATGCCGGAGTTAAAGTTAAGGCTTTTGTTTATTATAACTCTTTTAATTCCTGGGGTTGGCTTGACTCGTTACCAAAAGAAAAACTTAATAATATTGAAATTTTTACTGGTGACATCCGGGATCCGAATGGTGTGAGATCAGCCATGAAGGATGTGGATGTGGTTTTTCACCTGGCTGCTTTAATTGCAATTCCTTATAGTTACCATTCGCCAGATAGTTATGTAGATACCAATATTAAGGGAACGTTGAATGTTTTACAGGCTGGTCGCGATTTAGGAATTCAAAAGATATTGGTAACATCTACTTCCGAAGTTTATGGCACCGCCAAGTATGTCCCTATTGATGAAGTGCATCCAAGACAGGGACAATCTCCTTATTCTGCAACAAAAATTGGTGCCGATCACATCGCTGAATCTTTCTACCGGAGCTTTAATTTACCTGTAACCATTGTAAGACCGTTTAATACTTATGGCCCTCGACAATCAGCCAGGGCAGTTATACCTACAATTATGACCCAGCTTTTAAACGGGAAAGAAGAGATAAAACTTGGAGCATTGCATCCTACCCGGGACTTGGTTTACGTAAAGGATACCGCCAGAGGCTTTATGGAAATTGCAAAGTGCGACGATCTGATTGGTGAAGAAGTAAACATTTCAACTCAGCACGAAATTTCGATTGGTGATTTGGGGCAATTGCTGATTGATTTGATAAACCCCAAGGCAAAAATAGTAACTGATTCCGAAAGGTTGCGACCTGGTAAAAGTGAGGTAGAGCGCTTGTTAGGGAGTAATCAAAAACTACTTAAATATACGGGTTGGGTACCGCAAACTGATTTGAAAACGGGATTGCAACAGACCATTGCATGGTTTAAAGAGACAAAGAATTTACTTCAATATAAATCGGATATTTATAATGTCTAAACGTGCTGTCATATTGGCTGGAGGGAAAGGAACCCGGTTAAG